>NZ_JALIHH010000088.1:0-23919 GCF_022869435.1 Aeromonas sp. LsrichE-8G | reverse complement strand
CAGTGCCATAGTCCTTGAGAAACTCAAACAGGCTGTAGCCTTTCTGGAATTGGATTTTGCTTTTGGCCATGATCTCGCACCTCGATAACTGTACGTAAGATCAGTATAGTTCGTGGTAACTGACTGCTAATCATGGGTAATCAGGATTCACTAAAATTAATAAATCACGCCATGCGACCTACGTTTTGCACGTACATTTGGTGTTTATCACCAAGTATCGAAAGCCGATACTGGGGGATCTGCATCACGCCTTCTTCGGTCAGTGTGCGGCAGAGGTTTGCAGAGATTTTGGTGCGGAACTGAAAGAGTGTGACGGAGAGGCTGATCATGTTCACATGCTGATAGAGTACGCGCCAACGGTGCAGCTATCGGTACTGGTGAACTCGTTAAAGGCGGTCACATCAAGGCGACTGCGTAATGAATTTCTGGACTTGAGAGGTGCTTACAGCAAACCCGTACTCTGGTCACGCTCTTACTTTGCGGGCTCTTGCGGCGGAGCACCGTTGGAGGTGATCAAGCAATACATTCAAAACCAGCGGGGCTGACGCCCCGGCGAAATTCCCCTCCCACCTACGTCGGAGGGAGTCCCCTTTCGCATTTAAGATGGCAACGTCAAGCGCACCCACAGCCTCCCCTACAAGCATGCCATGATGCTGCCCGCCTTCGCCGGCATCAGCCCCCTGCGGGGCCTCGAGGGGCTGGTCAATCCCTGCGGGTTCGTCATCGTCGACGAACACCAGCGCAACCCTGTCTTCCCGCAGATTTACGCCGCCGGGGTCTGCATCGCCATCCCGCCCCAGCACAAGACGCCGGTACCGACCGGGGTGCCCAAGACCGGCTACATGATCGAGGCCATGGTGCGCACCTTAAGCCACAACATCAAGGCGGAGCTGGACGGCCAACCCCCGGTCACCCGGGCGGTGTGGAATGCCATCTGTCTGGCGGACATGGGGGACACAGGGGCCGCCTTCGTGGCCATGCCCCAGATCCCGCCGCGTAACGTCGCCTGGTCCAAGAAAGGGAAGTGGGTCCACCTGGCCAAGATAGCGTTCGAGAAGTATTTCCTGCACAAGATGCAGGTGGACGACACCGAACCCATCTATGAAAAACGGATGCTCAAATACCTGGGCATCGACAAGACCCGGTAACCCCCCAAGGGCCCGCCGGTGAAGGGAAGAGGGCTCCCTTCACCGGCGCTTTCATCTCTTTTTTATTATGTTTCAATATGTTGCTATCAAGGGCTCGGGGTTTACCCAGGCTGCCGTATCGGCTACCATGTCGCCTCTTTATCACTAGCGGAGACCATCGGTGGGCAACTCATCAAGTGACAGACGCACGCCGGCCCTCGTCGTCGGCACCCTGGTCGCGAGCTAGCCGCAGGTTATTCTCTGCCGCGACTCGCCACCCTGCGAGAAGTGGACTCCTCTTTTCCCCGCTTTTCACACTTGACGTCAGGTGACGGGGACTCATCCCACGACACCTTGCCTGCATAGTTTCTGCTTCCCAAAAGGAGGCTGCTATGCGCTTGATTTCAAACAACCCTGTCGCTGACAAATCCCCTTCCCTGCTGAGCAGACTGGGACGGGGCCTGCGACCACTCTGGCAACGTGGCAAACGGCGTCAGCACCTCTATCGGCTGCACATCCGCTGCGAAGACAGAGCCGACATGGAGCAGGTGCTGGCCGCAGTGAGCCACACCCTGCAACCGGCCGGACTCAGTCCTATGCAATCCATGCAGCCCGGGCGCGGTGAAGGCCGCGTGCTGGTGCTGAGCCTCTACTGCACGCCGCCCCAGCGCCGCTACCTGGTGCAGTTCATCCACCAGGTCGGGGCTGTCCACCCGGTACGCTGGGAACTGCGCCCCCGCGCCGGGGACGACGCCACCACCAGCCATTGACCCTCGAACGAGGCGAGGTCCTTCCCGGGCAACCGTGAAGGGCCTCTTCCCTGTTCTGCGCCATCCCGCCCCGTCAGGAGGCGGGTCGCGCCCTTGCATTCACCACGATGTCGACCTTGCCCCCCGTCTCTCACGCAACCCGGGGGCGAAAGCTGGTCGGCATCCCCAGAAGGAGACCCATTCATGAGAATGTGGCAACAACTCGATTTTCTCGCCCTGCTCGACACCCTGGCCAGCCTGCTGCTCGCCTTCGTGCTGGGCAGCCTGGTCGGCCTGGAGCGCCAGTACCGCCAGCGCACCGCCGGCCTTCGCACCAACGTGCTGGTCGCCGTGGGGGCGGCCCTGTTCGTCAACCTGGCCCAGCGCATCTATGACCTGCATGGTGGCAGTTACGGGGTCGTCCACGTGGTGGCCTACATCGTCTCCGGCATCGGTTTTCTCGGCGCTGGCGTCATCATGCGTGAATCCGGCAACATCCGGGGCATCAACACAGCTGCCACCCTGTGGGGCGTGGCCGCTGTCGGGGCCGCCTGCGGCGCCGGGTTCGCCCTGGAGGCCATCCTCGGCGCCCTCTTCGTGCTGGCCGCCAACACCCTGCTGCGCCCCCTGGTCAACCAGATAAACCGTGACCCGGTGGACAACATGGACACCGAAGTGACCTATCACGTGACCGCTCTCATAGGCCGCGCTCACCAGAAGGAGGTACTGCCCTGGCTCGAGCAGATGCTGGAGCAGGCCCACTACCCCCTGAGCGAGCTCGACATCACCCCCTTCGGCGATCAGGATCTCGAGATCTCGGCGACGCTGCTCGCCACCGCCATCGATGGCACCAAGCTCGATGCCCTGATGAACACGCTCGGGGAGCACCCTCACATCAAGCAGATCTTCTGGCGGGCCAGCATCACCGATTGACGCCCTCATACCAGGCGCAGCAGAAAAAGCCCCGCCGGATCCGGCGGGGCTTTTTCACAGGAAAGGGAAGCCGTGTGCCTAACGGCGGCTGCGCCAGCGCACCCTGGGGTTAATGACCTGGGCGGTCTGGGCTGGGGGATTGCCCGCGATGAGTTGCTGCATCATCTCGAAGGCGGCCCGGGCCAGGGCCGGGCAATCCTGGGCCACGGAATCGATGCGCATGGGGATGCAGTCGAGCAGATCGTGATCGTCGAAGGTACACAGGCGCATGCCGGTCTCCATCAGTTCCGCCTCGTTGAGGTAGCGCAGCACCCCCTCCAGCAGGGTGAAGGAGGCGGTAAAAAGCCCCTTCGGCGGTGCCCCGAGTTCGTCCACCAGCTCAGACATCAGCTGATAACCCGAGCTCGGCTGGTAGTCACGGTGGCGGACCCGGTCTGAAGTGGCCTCCAGCCCGGCCCGGTGCAATCCGAGCTCGTAACCCGCCAGCCGGTGGCGGCTGGGGGAGAGATCCAGCAGACCGCCGAAGTAGTAGATCTCCTCCCCGCAATCCTCGGCCATATCCTGCACCAGCTCGGCGGTAGCCTTGCAGGCGTCCGAGATCACCATGGGCAGGCGCGACTCACCGATGTGGCGGTCGAGCTGCACCACCGGCAAGCGGTCGTGGATGCGGGCATAGATGTCGTCACTGTGGCCGCTGGAGGCGACGATGAGGCCATCCACCTGACGGCTGATGAGGTTGTCCACCACCCGCTGCTCCAGGGTGGGGTCATCCTCGGAGCAGGCGATGAGCAGCTGGATCCCCGCCTCCCGACAGCGGGCCTCCAGGGCACGGGCGATGCTGGCGAAGCCGAAGTTGGTGAGGTCGGGGATCATCAGCCCCCAGGTGTAGCTGCGCACCTCCCGCAGGGAGCGAGCATGGATGCTCGGCTGATAGTGGCACTCGTCCGCCACCGCCTGGATCCGCTTGCGGGTATCGTCGGCGATGCGGTATTCCGCACTCTTGCCGTTGAGCACCAGACTGGCGGTGGCCTTGGAGACCCCCGCAAGCGTGGCTATCTGGGCAATCGTGATCCGTTTCTTCTTCTCCACCTGACCTCCCGGCAAACTGACACCGGGCTATTGTACTAGGCAGGTCGCCAGCGGCCAGTGATCGAGACAAATTTTGCTGCCATCACCACCGCAACGTGCGGAAAGTACTGGGTTTTCGCCGGGGAAGTAACGGGTCGACAAGCTCTGGCGCCCGCCATCGACGAAGCACTCCAGGCTGGAGCGGTCACACAAGACGGTGATCTTGCCCCCAAGCCAAGGGGCGCTTCGCGCCTCCCACTCCCCGCTCTGCCAGTTCTGGCGCCGCAGGATGATGCGTCCCGGCTGCCACACCAGCTCGGCCACAGTGCCGAGGCGAAGGCTCCCCTCGCCGGTCAGCGCCAGATCGAGCCAGGCCGAGTCGATGGCCAGGGCAGGCAGCTCGTCCGGCGCCCCCTCGAAGCGGGTCTGCTCCCCTTTCAGGGCGCCCAGCTCAGCCACCGGCCGCTGGCAGAGCCACTCATCCTGCCAGAACAGCTCCCGCGGGCAGCTCATCTGGTGGATCCAGCCGTGCTCGAGAGTGGGCTGGCTCATCTCGTTCTCCTCCGGCAAGCCCAGCCAGCCGAACAGCAGGCGCCGCCCCTGACTGTCCTGGGTAGTCTGGGGGGCATAGAACTCGAATCCCCTGTCCAACTCGTGGAAAGCCCCGTGCTCGAAGCGCTCGCCGTCGAAGTCACCCGCCAGCCAGCCGCACTGGTAGAGGTTGCGATAATCCTCTCCCTGCGGGGCAATCCCCTGCGGGCAGCTGATCAGCACATGGCGATCTCCCAGGGGGAACAGGTCCGGACACTCCCACATGTAGCCAAACTCCCCGAGACCGCCGCGCCCGCTGCCGGCGATGGGGCCCACCAGTGTCCAGGCATCCAGGGTGTCACCGCGATAGAGCAGCACCTCACCCCGATCGTCCAGGGTGCGGGCCCCCAGCACCATCAGCCACTGCCGACCGTCGTGCCACACCTTGGGGTCGCGCACATGGCCGCTGTAGCCTGCGGGCAGGTCCAGCACGGGTCCCAGCTTGGCAAAGCCCCCCTCACCGTCGGCACGGGCCAGACACTGGTAGGCGGTGCGGCTGCCGTCCGGGTATTTGACGTTGCCGGTATAGATGAGGGTCAGACGCCCCTGCTCGTCGCTCACCGCCGAGCCCGAATAGCAGCCGTGGCTCTCATAGGCCTCGGTGGGCAGCAGCGCCACCGGCTCGTGCTGCCAGTGCAGCAGATCGGTGGAGGTGACATGCCCCCAGCCCTTGTTGCGGTGCTCGCAACCGAGCGGGTTCCACTGGTAGAAAAGATGGTAGCGCCCGTCGTGCTCGATAAAGCCGTTGGGATCGTTGAGCAGCCCCACCGGGGCTGCCAGATGCCAGCGGGGCCGATGGGGATCGGCCGCCGCCTTGAGCTGTCCGGCCAGCAGGGACCGGACAACCTGGTTCAGGAGATGGCTTTCCTTCATCACTCCACCTTGTACTTGAGCAGGTAGGAGGCGGCGAAAGCGGCGCCAAAGGCGATCACCAGACCGATGACGTAGTGGATGAGGCTCATGGGCTGGACGATGGCCATGCCCGGGATGCCGGTCAGGCCCACCGCCGTCATGCCGACCTTGGCCGCCACCACGTAGGCGCCGCCGCAGGCCCCGCCGAACAGGCCGGCCAGGAAGGGCTTGATGTAGCGCAGGTTGACCCCGAAGATCGCCGCCTCGGTGATGCCGAGCAGGCAGGACATGGCCGCCGGCACCGTGATGGCCTTGATCTTCACGTCCCGGGTCTTGAAGTAGACCGCGAGGCAAGCCCCGCCCTGGGCCACGTTGGCCATGGCCCAGATGGGCAGCAGGAAGTTGACGCCGATGGCAGGGTTGGCCAGCAGCCCCGCCTCGATGGCGTGGAAGCTGTGGTGGATGCCGGTGATGACGATAAGGGAATAGGTGCCGCCAAACACCAGACCCGCCAGCCAGCCTGCCTGCTCATAGAGGGCGCTCAGACCGAACGAGATGCCATCCCCCAGCACCCGCCCGGCGGGGCCGATGAAAAGCAGCGCCACGAAGCCGGTGATGATAACGGTCAAAAACGGGGTGAGGATGAGATCCAGGGCGTCAGGGATGCGCTTGCGCAGCTGCTTCTCCAGGTGGGACATGAACCAGACCGCCAGGAGCACCGGGAAGACAGTGCCCTGGTAGCCGATCATGGCGACATCCAGGCCGAAGAAGTCCATGGTCTTGAAGCCCCCGGCCACGCCCCAGGCGTTGGTCAGGGCCGGGTGAGTGAGGATGCCGCCAAGGGTCGCCCCGAGGTACGGATTGCCGCCGAATTCGCGCGCCGCCGTAAAGCCGATGAGGATCGGCAGGATGATGAAGGCTGCCGAGCTGAACATGTCGAGCATGACGAACAGGGCGCTGTCGGCGTTGACCCAGCCGTAGGTGCGCACCATGCCGAGCAGCCCCATCAGCAGACCGGAGGCGACGATGGCCGGAATGATGGGCACGAAGATGTTGGAGAGGGTCCGCGCCAGACGTTGGGCCACGTTGAGCTTGGCCGTCGCCATGTCGGTCAGCTCCGCCTTGCTGGCGGTGCCGGTCCCGGTCAGGGTGACGAACTCCGCATAGACCTTGTTGACCAGGCCGGTGCCGAAAATGACCTGGATCTGGCCGGCGTTGCTGAAGCACCCCTTGACCCCCTCCAGCTTGTCGATGGCGGCCTTGTTCACCTTGCTGTCGTCCGCCAGCACCAGCCGCAGCCGGGTGGCGCAGTGGGCGGCGCTGACGATGTTCTCCTTGCCCCCGAGCAGGGGCACCAGATCCTGGGCTATCGCACTGATATTCATATTCTTCCTCTTATGACCCGCCACGCTGGCGGGCCCTTGTCACATGAGAGTAGGGGCTGTCGAGCCGGGCTTCTAGCCGCAGATCAACAGCCGTCTGCGCCTGATCGCAAAAATTCATCCAGCCGGGTGCGGGTGGGCAGTGCCGTCATCGCCCCCTTGGCGGTGGTGGCGAGCGCCCCGCAGCCGTGGGCCTGAGCCAGAATGGCGGGCAGCTCGGCCAGCGTCGGCAGCGAGGTCCGTTCGGCCAAGGCCGCCAGCAGCCCGGCAACGAAGGCGTCCCCCGCCCCAGTGGTATCGAGTGGCGTCACTTTGGGCCCCACCCACTCCAGCAACTCGCCACCCAGACGGGCCACCACACCGGCCGCCCCCCGGGTCACCAGCACCAGGGCCGGGCCTGAAAGAGTGGCAAGCCCCGCCGCCAGATCGTCCAGACCGCTCAGCAGTTGCAGCTCCTCCACCGAGAGCTTGACCACGTCTGCGAGGGCCATGGCCTCGCGCACCACGGGCAGCATCTCGGCAGGGTTGCCCCACACCTCTGGCCTCAGGTTGGGGTCGAAGCAGACCCGCCCCCCGACGGCACGGATGGTCGCCATGGCTTGCAGACAACTGCTGCGCACCGGCTCGTTGGCGAGCGCAATGGAGCAGGTCAGCAGCCACTGCCCGGCCTGGAAGACCGGCAGATCGGCGGGGCTCAGGAACTGATCGGCGCTCGGGCGCACCATGAAGGTGAAGCTGCGCTCCCCCGCCTCATCGAGATCCACCAGCACCGTGCTGGTGCGATGGGCCGGATCCTGGATCAGGTGGCGAATGTCGACCCCCTCCCTGGCCAGGGTCTCCCCCATGAAGCGGCCGAAGGGATCCGCGCCGACCCGGCCAATGAAGGCCGATTCCCCGCCGAGCCGGGCAACGCCCACCGCCACGTTGGCCGGTGCGCCACCCGGACACTTGAGGTAGTACTGCTCCCCTTCCGGGATCAAGTCCACTACCGCATCCCCCATTACCCACACACGATTCGTCACCTTGTTGCTACTCCACTGCTGCACAGGATTTGCCGGGGTCAGCCCCGGGTTCTGGGTCCGCATTATCAGCTAAACCGTTTTAGCTAACCAACAGATCCCGGGGCCGCCTGCCATTTTTGTGATCGGGATAACGAACTAGAACCAGGTTTCCATCTGCACGCCAAAGTTCCACTCGCCCCCGGCGGTGAAGTTGCTCTGGCCCATGGCATCGGAGCTGGCGTAGTTGTCGAGCTCGGAGGACCAGTCCATCCAGGTGGCGAACACCCGAAGCTCGGGCCGCTCGAAGAAGCCGGCGGTCTGCGCCTTGAAGGTCGGCGCGAAGGTGAGCTTGGTGAAATCGCCGCTCACCGCCTGGCGACCCTTGTAGCCCTTGGGATCGAGGTCCATGTACTGCCAGGTCGCCTCGTAGACCAGCTCGACGTTCTGGCTCAGCACCTGGGCCAGGCGGCCATTGAGGGTCACCCAGCGGTACTCGTCCCCCTTCACGTAACGATCCTGGCTGTGCTCGGCCAGCAGGGCCGGGGCCACACGCCAGCGGGGCGCAAGATCGGTGGCGCCAAACACGGCGACCCGCACCGCATCGGCATCCGGCAGCAGCTCGCTGTCGGAGCCCAGCCCCTTGAGCTCGGCACCCAGACCGTGGCCATACAGCACCGCCGCCTTGGAGAAACCGGGGTTGATGCCAAAGAAGCTGTCGGCGTGGTAGGCCACCAGGGTGTGGGCCCCCTTGTTCGCCGCTTCGCTGCCCGCGCCGCCGTCGTTGATGCGCGCCTCGTTGTCCTTGGCGGAGAGGCCGTTCAGCATCCACTGCCAGTTGCCAACGCGGTTGTTCATGGTGAGGATGTAGCTCTCGATGTCGGAGAGACCGCTCGCGCTGATGTCGCCGTAGTCGCGCCCGTAGAGGGAGAAGTTCGCCTTCCAGCTGTCGGCCAGCTGCACGTCGTAGACGCCGCCGCCGGTACCGGCCAGGAAGACCACGTCCGAGTCGAGCCAGTGGATGTCGAAGTTGTCCCGGTCAAAGCGCTTGCCCGCCCAGAGCACCGAGTGCTGGAAAGGACCGCTGAAGCTCGCCAGATCGCCGATTTCGGCAAACACCTGGCGGGTATTGAGGCTGGAATCGCTGGCGGTCCAGTCGTTGCTGGTCTCCACCCCGTCCGCCAGCATCAGCTTGTAGCGGGCCCAGCTGCCATCGTCGAAGGTCTGGGTCTTCAGCAGGTTGGCCTCCATGTAGGTGTCATCCTCGTTGCCAAGGCGACCCACGGCGCCGCCCACCGAGCCGGCCGGGGTGATGTAGGGGCCGCCGCGGCCACCATTGCCGTTGCCGTTCACCAGCAGGCCCGAGCGGGCATAGCCGTGGAACTCGAAGCCCTGGGCCCCGGCGGTCTGCTTGTCCACCTTCTCGCTCTGGGCCTTGGCAACCACGGCGGTCTCGCGGGCTTCGTTTGCCTTGCTCTGGGCCTCGTCGGCCCGCGCTTCGGCAGCGGTGGCGCGCGCCTCGGCTGCCTGCACCCGCGCCTCCAGCGCCGCCAGCCTGGCTTCGATACCACCATCCGCCGCCCACAGCGGGCTGCTCATTCCCAATCCCAGCGCCACGGCCAGCGCCAACTTGCTCTTGAACATCGTCATCGTCCTCACCTGTCTTCTGTCGCCCGTCCGGGCTCTGTTGTTGTTGACGAGCTGAGGATAGCTAAACCGCTTTAGCTGACTCAATATGCAAGCTAAACCGTTTCAGCAGGAGTGTGAGCGGGATAACATTTGTACAGGAGGAATTGGTGGAAGTTGTGAGGAGGATCCCTCATCGGGATCCACTCAATAAGGGAGGATCCAGGCCAGATGGCGGGCAAAAAAAAGCCGGCACATCCGTGCCGGCTTGGGTAACGCGGGTCGCGTTTATTTGGTCAGGTCGTCGAAGAAGCGTTTCACCCCTTCGAAGAAGCCTTCGGATTTCGGCTTGTGAGTCTTGGCAGCGGCGCCGCTGAAGGAGTCGTCCAGCTGGCGCAGCAGATCTTTCTGGGTCTCGGTCAGCTTGACCGGAGTCTCGATCACCACCTTGCACATCAGATCCCCCACCTGGCCGGAGCGCACGGACTTGACGCCCTTGCCCCGCAGGCGGAACAGCTTGCCGGTCTGGGTCTCCGGGGTCACCTTGAGCTTGACCCGGCCATCCAGGGTCGGCACTTCAATCTCGCCGCCGAGCGCCGCCGTGGTGAAGCTGATGGGCACTTCGCAGTAGAGGTCGTTGCCGTCACGGACGAAGATCTCGTGCTCGCGCACGTGAACCTGTACGTACAGATCCCCCGCCGATGCGCCGGTTTCCCCCGCTTCCCCTTCGCCGGAGAGACGGATGCGATCCCCGGTATCGACCCCGGCCGGGATCTTGACCGACAGGGTCTTGGTCTTCTGATAGCGCCCTTCCCCATGGCACTTGCGGCACGGATCCTTGATGATCTTGCCGCGACCGTGACAGTGGGGGCAGGGCTGCTGCACCGCGAAGAAGCCCTGGCGCATCTGCACCTGGCCGGAGCCGTGGCAGGTGGGGCAGGTCTGGGCGGAGCTGCCAGTATGGGCACCGGAGCCGTTGCACACTTCGCAGTGGACCTGGGTCGGGATCTTGATCTCCTTGGAGACCCCGCGCACCGCCTCTTCCAGCGTCAGCTCCATGTTGTAGCGCAGATCGGCGCCACGGGCCGGGCCGCGACGACCGCCCCCGCGACCACCGAAGATGTCGCCAAACACATCGCCAAAGATGTCGCCGAAATCGGCACCACCGCCAAAGCCGCCGTGGCCGCCACCCTGGCTCGGATCCACCCCGGCATGACCGTACTGGTCATAACGGGCACGCAGGTTCTCGTCGGTCAGGACCTCGTAGGCTTCCTTGACCTCTTTGAACTTCTCTTCAGCCCCGGCATCACCCTGGTTGCGATCCGGGTGATACTTCATGGCCAGACGCTTGTACGCCTTCTTGATCTCGCGCTCGTCGGCACCTTTCGACACCCCGAGCACTTCGTAGAAATCGCGCTTCGACATACTCATCCTGTTGCTATATCAGCAGTTACGCAGACGGGCGTTGGTTACCCAACGCCCGTAAATTCATTGACGAATCTGCTCACACTCTTACTACGAAGCCGTGATCAAGGCTCATGTGCTGCTCGGAATCCTCACGTATATCTATACGCTCCGGTTCCTGCGCTGCTCTTTACCTTGCTGACGGCCTCTCGCGACAGACCGTGAACAGATTCTGAGCCGATGGGCGAAGCGGACTTCGCCCATCCGGGTCGGGCTTATTTCTTGTCGTCTTTCACTTCTTCGAACTCGGCGTCGACCACGTCGTCGTCAGCCTTGGCGGAAGAGGAGGACTGACCGGCGTCAGCACCGGCGGCGCCTTGCGCCTGAGCCTGCTGCTGGGCAATCTCCATCAGCTTCTGGGACGCTTCCAGCAGCGCTTGCTGCTTGGCTTCGATGGCAGCCTTGTCGTCACCCTTGATGGCGGATTCCAGCTCGCTCAGGGCAGTCTCGATCTTGGTCTTCTCGTCGGCAGGCAGAGCTTCACCGGCTTCGGTGACCTGCTTGCGCACGGAGTGGACCAGACCGTCAGCCTGGTTGCGGGCCTGCACCAGCTCTTCGAACTTCTTGTCCTCGGCCGCGTTGGCTTCGGCTTCGCGTACCATGCGTTCGATCTCGTCATCAGACAGACCGGAAGAGGCCTGGATGGTGATCTTCTGCTCCTTGTTGGTCTCCTTGTCTTTCGCGGAGACGTGCAGGATGCCGTTGGCATCGATGTCGAAGGTCACTTCGATCTGCGGCAGACCGCGCGGTGCCGGACGGATGCCTTCCAGGTTGAACTGGCCCAGGGACTTGTTGTCGCTGGCGCGCTTGCGCTCACCCTGCAGCACGTGAATGGTCACGGCAGACTGGTTGTCTTCGGCGGTGGAGAACACCTGGGACTTCTTGGTCGGAATGGTGGTGTTCTTCTCGATGAGCGCGGTCATCACGCTGCCCATGGTCTCGATCCCCAGGGAGAGCGGAGTCACGTCCAGCAGCAGTACGTCGGTCTTGTCACCGGACAGTACGGCACCCTGGATGGCAGCACCCATGGCCACGGCTTCGTCCGGGTTGACGTCTTTGCGCGGCTCTTTGCCGAAGAAGTCGGCCACGGTCTTCTGAACCAGCGGCATACGGGTCTGACCGCCCACCAGGATGACGTCGTCGATCTCGCCAACCGCCAGACCGGAGTCTTTCAGGGCGACACGAACCGGCTCCAGGGAGTCTTTCACCATGTCTTCCACCAGGGATTCCAGCTTGGCGCGGGTCACCTTGATGTTCATGTGCTTCGGACCGGTGGCATCTGCTGTGATGTACGGCAGGTTCACGTCGGTCTGCTGGGCAGAAGAGAGCTCAATCTTGGCTTTTTCGGCGGCATCTTTCAGACGCTGCAGAGCCAGCTGGTCGTTGCGCAGGTCAATGCCCTGCTCGCGCTTGAACTCGTCAACCAGGTAGTTGATGACGCGGTTGTCGAAGTCTTCACCACCCAGGTGGGTGTTACCGTTGGTTGCCAGCACTTCGAAGGTGGTTTCCCCTTCGACTTCGTCGATCTCGATGATGGAGATATCGAAGGTACCGCCCCCTAAGTCATACACGGCAACCTTGCGCTCACCCTTGACCTTGTTGACGCCGTAGGCGAAAGCCGCGGCAGTCGGTTCGTTGATGATGCGCTTGACGTCCAGACCGGCGATGCGACCGGCATCCTTGGTGGCCTGACGCTGGGCGTCGTTGAAGTAGGCCGGTACGGTGATGACGGCTTCGGTCACCGGCTCGCCCAGGTAGTCCTCGGCGGTCTTCTTCATCTTTTTCAGCACTTCGGCAGAGATCTGCGGCGGTGCCATCTTCTTGCCTTTCACTTCAACCCAGGCGTCACCGTTGTCGGCCTTGGCGATGGCGTACGGCATGATTTTCAGGTCACGTTGTACTTCGTCATCTTCGAAACGACGGCCGATCAGACGCTTGATGGCGAACAGCGTGTTCTTCGGGTTGGTGATGGCTTGGCGCTTGGCCGGCTGACCAACCAGGATTTCGCCGTCATCGGCATAGGCAATGATGGACGGAGTAGTACGGTCGCCTTCCGCGTTCTCGATCACGCGAGCATGGTCGCCATCCAGAATAGCGACGCAGGAGTTGGTAGTACCCAGGTCAATACCGATGATTTTACCCATTTGACGAATCTCCAAATACTTTGAATAAACTGGCGAGGGGCTCGCCTTGATACGTTAACGGCTAGGTGGGGCCTGCCACTGTGGCTTTCAAGCTCCCGGCATCAAATTTTTTGTGCCGCCGTGGCCTTGCAACCTATATGGGGTCTCAAGTCGGCGCTTCAAGTCCGGCCCTGAAAAAACCTGCATACAGGCCACCTGACAGCCAAATGACGCCAGACACGTTTTCTGGCGCCACATCCAACAAAAAGCCCGCCAAGCGGCGGGCTTGGTGAGAACAGCGTGATCAGTCAGCGGACTTGGAGACCATCACCATGGCCGGGCGGATGACGCGGCCGTTGAGCTCGTAGCCCTTCTGCATCACGGCGATCACAGTGTTCGGCGCCACGTCGGCACTGGGCACCATGCTCATGGCCTGGTGGGCATTGGGGTCGAACGGCTGGTTGGTCGGGTCCAGCGCCACCAGGCCGAACTTGGCCACGCCGCTCTGCATGGATTTCAGGGTCAGCTCGACCCCTTCAATCATCGGCTTGAGGGTGTCGTTCTCCTTGTCCGCCAGCTCGATGGCGCGCTCCAGGTTGTCCAGCACCGGCAAGAGCTCTGCGGCGAACTTCTCCAGTGCAAACTTGTGGGCTTTCTCCACGTCCTGAGCGGCACGGCGACGCAGGTTCTCCATCTCGGCGACGGCGCGAATGGCGCGCTCGCGCTCTTCCAGGGAAGCCTGCTGGGCCGCCTCCAGCTGGGCCTCCAGCTCGGCGATGCGGGCCTGCTCGGCTGTCACTTCACTGTCTACATCGGTCGGCTCGACTGGCTGGGCTTCCACTTGCTCCATCGCTTCAACCTTTTGTTCTTCGTGGCTCATGACATCTCCAATATTCAGGGGTTGCGTGTGAGGGTGGCTGGCGTTCAGACAAGCGACACGCGCCAGCAGACCCTGTGTTGGCGCTATTATGGGGACACAGCCCCGGCTTTCAAGGGGAAAAGGGCAGATCGGACACAATGGCGCCCATCCGCGTGCCAGGCAGCCCCTTTTCGGGGCCGATTGCACCAACCGTCACGGAGGCAGACAAATCCCCGGCAAAGCGCGGTATACTCCCCCCAAGACTCTCCCAGACCCGATAACCTATGGATTCTCCGTTCAAAACCGTTGCCCTCATCGGCAAGCCCCATCACGAGGGGGCCAACCAGACCCTGACCGGCCTGTATCAGTACCTGACCAGCCGCGGCTTTCGTGTGCTGCTGGAGAGCCGGGTGGCCCATACCCTGGGGCTGCTCGGGGAGAACGTGATGGATCTGGTGCAACTCGGCGAGCAGGCGGATCTCGCCATCGTCGTCGGCGGTGACGGCAACATGCTGGGGGCCGCTCGGGTGCTGTCACGGTTCGATGTGGCGGTGATCGGGGTGAACCGGGGCAACCTCGGCTTCCTGACCGATCTCTCGCCCCAGGATTATCTGCTGCCCCTGGAGCAGGTGCTCTCGGGTCACTTCAAGAGCGAGCATCGCTTCCTGCTGGAGGCCGCCGTCTATCGCCACGGGGAGCGCAAGTCGAGCAACCTCGCGGTCAACGAGGCGGTGCTTCACCCGGGCAAGATCGCCCACATGATCGAATTCGAGGTCTACATCGACGGCAGCTTCATGTACAGCCAGCGCTCGGACGGCATCATAGTGGCGACACCCACCGGCTCCACCGCCTACTCCCTGTCGGCAGGGGGCGCCATCCTCACCCCCAAACTCAACGCCATCACGCTGGTGCCCATGTTCCCGCACACCCTGAGCAGCCGCCCCATCGTGCTGGATGCGGACAGCGAAGTGCGGCTGCTGGTCTCGCCAGACAACCAGGACGACGCCATGCAGGTGAGCTGCGACGGCCAGGTCACCCTGGCGGTCCACCCGGGGGACGAGATCCTCATCAAGAAGAGCAGCCACAAGCTTCATCTGGTGCATCCGCTGGATTACAGCTACTTCCACGTGCTGCGCAACAAGCTCGGTTGGGGCAGCAAACTCTTCTAGCCAGGCACCATCGGTGGCGAGGGTCTACCCCTCGCTGCTTTCGACCAGCCGAGGCAGTGCCGGCTCGAATGCCAGATGCACCCCGTTTCGCCCCGCTTCCTTCACCCGGTACATGGCAGCATCGGCTTTGGTCAGCATCAGTGCCAGGTCAGCCTCGGCACTGGCGCACACGACCCCCATGCTCACCGTGACCCCCTCGCACGGCAGGCAGGCCCCCTGCCGGGAGCCCGTCTCTATCTGGCGGCGGATCCGGTCACAGATGTCGCGGGCCATCTGGCCGCTCACGCCCCCCATGATGATGGCGAACTCCTCGCCACCGATGCGCCCCACCAGATCACCCTTGCGTACCTCGGCCACCAGCACCCCGGCCACATAGCGAATGACCTCATCCCCGCAGCCGTGACCAAACTGGTCGTTGACCCGCTTGAAGTGATCGATGTCCAGGACCACCACGCAGCGCGCCTGCCCAGGCATAGCCCCCTCTCCGTGCCTGAAGAGACCGCGCCGATTGAGCACCCCGGTGAGGGGATCCCGCTCCGAGAGCGCCAGCAATGCCTCCTCCGTCTCCACATAGGCCACCAGAGGCAGCAGCAACACCGAGCCGATGGTCAGCACCATGTGCATGAAGAAGATGAGATCGAGCCAGTCTCCGTCCCCCATCCGCTCTTCGGCTCCCAGCAAGAGCAGCCCCCCCTGGCTCAGCAGGATGGTGAAATGCAGCAGGTAAATGAGCGCCACCGCATGGAGCACCCGCTTCTGTTGCCGGCCGAGAGAGACGATGAGGCAGGCGCACCACAGGTACAACATCGACTCCATCAGAGCCAGCACAATGCGCACGGGGGCGAGGCTGGACAATCCCAGATAGAGCAGCAGCAACACCGCCACGCCTCCCCCCACGGCACGGGGATGCCATGCGCGCTCGTAAAGCGCACAAAAACCGGTGAGCAACAGCAGGATGCTCATGAGCGAGACCAGGCCGCCGACCCGGATGCCCAGCGCCGGATACCCTCCCAATACCCCCAGACTGAGCAGCAGGATGGAGAGGGAGAAGAGAAAAGCGGAGAGGGACCAGTACAGAAAGTTGCCTCGACCCGGCTTCAGGGAGTGGATGAACAGCATGATCAGCCCCGACATCAGGTTGATTGCCAGGGAGATCAGCAGCAGGGTCGGGGTATGGATCATCGTGACGCATCCTTGCGAAGAGGTCTGTGCACAGCCCAGGCTCAACCAGGACTGTTTCGAGTGTGTCTCAACCAGCTACTCACCACAAGAGAGCCCCTCAAGGTGGCTTCTCGCATCGCCTCAGCCCATGCAAGGTACGCAGGTTGATTTTGCAGACCATCTGATCGGCGTCACACCCATGCCGCGGCCTTGACACCCTTGCCCTCCCCCTGTTTCGCAAAAATCCTCCCTGCCCACTTTACTGTATATAAGACCAGTATATACTGGATGCATACACAGTAATGTTGACCCATACAGGATGAGACCATGCTGACCCAGCTGACCGTCAACAACTTCGCCATCGTCAAGTTTCTCGAGCTCGATCTGCAACCGGGGATGACCTGCATCACCGGGGAGACCGGGGCGGGCAAATCCATCGCCATTGATGCTCTGGGGCTGTGCTTGGGGGAGCGCGCCGAAGCCAGCATGGTGCGCCCGGGCAGCGACAAGACCGAGGTGAGTGCCCGCTTCCTGCTGGAGGGTAATCCTGCCGCCCGGGCCTGGCTCGCCACCAACGAGCTTGAAAATGACGGTGAGTGCATCGTCCGGCGGGTACTGTCCGCCGAGGGGCGCTCTCGCAGCTATATCAACGGGGTTCCCGTCCCCCTCGCCCAGCTCAGGAACCTGGGTCAACTGCTGGTCAACGTCCACGGTCAGCACGCTCACCAGATGCTGCTCAAACCCGATTACCAGCTCGCCCTGCTGGACGGCTACGCCGGTCATCATCTGCTCCTCGACGATGTACGCCGCCACTACCAGCAGTGGCGCCAGTTGCAAAACGAGCTCAACCGGCTCAAGGCCGAGCAGCAGCAGCGGGAAGCCCGCCGTCAACTCATCGAATACCAGGTGCAGGAGCTGGACGAATTTGCCCTTCAGCCGGGAGAGTTTGAAGAGATTGAAGAGGAGCATCAGCGGCTCGCCAATGGCACCGAGCTGATGCAGGAGTGCGGGTATTGCCTCGATCTGCTTTATGACAATGAAGAGACCACCATCGCCGGTCTGCTGCAGACGGCGGTGGACAGGGCCGAGACCCTGGTCGGCATGGACAGCCGGCTTGGCAACGTGCTCGGCATGCTCAACGAAGCCCTGATCGGCGTACAGGAGAGCCACAGCGAGCTGCGCAGCTATCTCGACCGGCTGGAACTGGATCCAGAGCGCTTCAACGAGCTGGAGAGCCGCCTCTCCAAGGCCATCAACCTGGCACGCAAGCACCATGTCAAACCGGCGGAGCTGGCCCACTACCATCAGGAGCTGGCCGCCGATCTGGCCCGCCTGCACTCCGACGAGGAACGCCTGGAGGGGATGGAAGACGAGCTGGCCTCGGCCCGCCAGGCCTTCGTGCAGGCCGCCGAGGCCCTGAGCCAGAGCCGCCAGCGCTATGCCGAGGAGCTGGGCGCAAAGGTAAGCGCCAGCATGCACGAACTGGCGATGCCAGATGGCCGCTTCGCCATCGAGGTGCGACCCGATGCCCAGAGCAGCCTCTCGCCCCTTGGCATCGATCGGGTGGAGTTCATGGTCACCACCAACCCGGGTCAGCCCATCCAACCCCTTGGCAAGGTGGCTTCCGGCGGCGAGCTGTCGCGTATCAGCCTCGCCATCGTGGTGATCAGTGCACGCAAGATCTCCACCCCGACCCTTATCTTCGACGAAGTGGATGTGGGGATCAGCGGCCCGACCGCCGCCGTGGTGGGCCGCCTGTTGCGCCAGCTCGGCGAATCCACCCAGGTGATGGTGGTCACCCACCTGCCCCAGGTGGCAGGCAAGGGTCACCAGCACATGGTGGTGAGCAAACACACCGACGGCAAGACAACGGAAACCCAGATGCAGGCGCTCACCCCGGGTGCCCGGCTCAACGAACTGGCCCGCCTGCTGGGGGGCGATCAGATCACCGACAACACCCTGGCCAACGCCCGTGAGTTGCTCGCAAGCTGACCACGGGGCGGGAGGGATGCCCTCCCGTCCATGTCGGCCCCTTCAGATTGACCGTGCCATCATCGCGCTGGCCAGTTGAAACCTCTTGCCGACGGCGCCGGCCTGGTTGACCTATGCCGTGAGCCGCAAGCAAGAACGAGGGGCTGCCCTGGCTAATCCGCGGCACGTGTCTTGATGCTCAGTCTGAACCTGCCAGCCTGGTCATCACCCAGTCGGGTTTCCATCGCCATGGTCAGGACGCCACTCATCTTCGTTGCACTCATTCATATATCGAACGGCCCCACTCCTTCATTTTCCATTCAACTCAGTCTGTTATGATGATGTAAACGGACTCGGTACCTTCAGTTGCCATCGACAGAAGGTGACGCTTGGTGCAAACACACCGGGTTCGTTTGAGCTGACATTTCGCGGGAAGGGAGGATGGGAGCGCGCTTCCGCAGTCTGACCCGCACCTGCCAAGGAGAACTGCTTATGAGCCCGACCAATATTGTGCTGTTGCTGGAAGGCAAGGATTACGAGCAGGAGACACTGGCCAAGGCGAGCCGTCTGGCACAAGGGCTGGGCGCCAACCTGACCTTGTTGCACCTGACCCACAGCAGCAAGACCCGTCGCAATAGTCTGTCCCTGTCACAAGAGGAGCGCAGCCCCCAGGGCACCCTGGATGCCAAGGCGATCATCAGTGAACTCATCACCCAGCTGTCTCATCCGATGGATTACCAGTGCCTGGTGGTGGATGACGTGGTACCGGATCTCCAGCGCTGGCTGACCGCCCACCCCGCCGACCTCTTGCTGGTCGGCAGCCGTCATCACTGGATGGAGGGCTCGCTGGCCCGCCTGCTCCTCTACAAACTGCCCCTCGATATCCAGATCTGCCACGAGCCTCACGCCGCCTTGCTCAAAGCCGTCGGTTGACACCACAAGACCCGCTCCCTGAGCGGGTCTTCTTGTTTCTGACGCCCCGCCGTCATCCTCCCCCAGCTTGACCTCCTCCACTGCGTCACCGCCAGAACCACACGATTTCTTACACATTGCTCGCTTCTTTTTGAGGGCCATTTGCTGCACGATATGGCCCTTGCACGCCTTCGCTCGTTTCGTTCAGGTGATAAATGAAAGCTCTTCGAAAACCCGGCAAGCTCGCCCTGCTCGCCCTTGTGCTGATCCCTCTCGTCACCTGGCTGGCCTGGCCAGGCAACACACCGGACCCGGTACTGACCGCAACGGTTACCCGCCAGGATGTGGAGCAGACGGTGCTCGCCAGTGGCGTACTGCAGGCCATCGAGCAGGTGGATGTGGGGGCCCAGGTCTCGGGTCAGGTCACCTATCTCGCGGTGGAAGCGGGTCAACAGGTCAAACAAGGAGAGCTGCTGGCGGAGATCGATCCCCTGATCGCCCAGAACAACCTCAAGACCGCCGAAGCTGAGCTGGCCAGCCGCCGCGCCCAGCTCAAGATCAAGCAGGCACAGCTCAAACAGAACGAGCTTGCCTGGCGCCGCCAGCAGCAGATGTTTCGGCAGGAAGCGAGCTCTCGTGCGGATCTGGAGAGCGCCGAAGCCCAGCTTGCCGTCACCCGGGCCGAGCTGCAAAGCGCCCAGGCCGACATCGACAACGCCATCATCAAGGTGGAGCGCGCCAAGACGGAGCTCGGCTACAACCGCATTCAGGCCCCCATGGATGGCACCGTTGTCTCCATCGTCACCCGGCAGGGGCAGACCCTGGCCGCCAGCCAGACGGTACCGACCCTGCTCAAGCTCGCCAATCTCGACACCATGACGGTCAAGGCCCAGATCTCCGAAGCGGACGTCACCCGTGTCAAGGCGGGCATGCCGGTCTATTTCACCCTGATAGGGGATCCGGATACTCGCTACCACGGTACCCTTCGCACGGTCGAGCTGGCACCCACCAACATCAATGAGCAGACGGCCAGCACCACGGCCACCAGCAATGCGGCCATCTACTACTATGCCCTGTTCGATGTGCCCAACCCCGGCCATCAGTTGAGGGTCGCCATGACGACCCAGGTCACCATCGTGCTCGGCGAGCGCAAGCAGGTACTGGCCATTCCCCAGACCGCCCTCGGCAAGAAGACTGGCGACAACGAGTACGAGGTCAGCCTGCTCAAGGAGGGGGATCAGAGAGAGACCCGCCGCATCAAGACCGGCATGAAGGATGACATCAAGATTGAGGTGGTGAGCGGCCTGATCGAGCATGAGAAGGTGATCCTGGAGCAAGGCAAGCCGGCCCTGCACGATGAAGGGGAGATGGAGCCGTGAGCGAGCCCCTGATCCGTCTCAAGGGCATCGAGCGGCGCTACCAGAGCGGAGAGCACGAAGTGACCGTGCTGCACCCGCTGGATCTCGCCATCGATGCCGGGGAGATGGTGGCCATCGTCGGCGCCTCCGGCTCCGGCAAATCGACCCTGATGAACCTGCTGGGCTGCCTCGATCGCCCGAGCGGCGGCCAGTATCTGTTTCGCGGCCAGGATACCGCGACCCTGGATGCCCTCTCCCTGGCACGGCTGCGCTGCCACCACTTCGGCTTCATCTTCCAGCGCTATCACCTGCTGCCCCATCTGGACGCGGCCGCCAACGTGGAGATCCCCGCCATCTATGCCGGCACCGCCCGCCTTGATCGCCAGGCCCGTGCCCGCACCTTGCTGACCCGCCTGGGACTGCAGGATCGCAGCCACCACAGACCAGGCCAGCTCTCCGGCGGTCAGCAGCAGCGGGTCAGTATTGCCCGGGCGCTCGCCAACGGCGGCGAGGTGATCCTGGCGGACGAACCCACCGGCGCTCTCGACAGCCAGAGCGGCAAGGAGGTGATGGCCATCCTCAAGGAGCTGCACGCCCAGGGCCACACCATCATTCTGGTGACCCACGACATGGCGGTGGCAAGCCATGCGGATCGCATCATCACCCTGCGTGACGGGCGGGTAGTGGAGGACAGCGGCCATCGGGCGGCCGATGACAACGCAGCCTCCCCATCCAGGGCGCGGGCCCACCCGCTGCCAGGTGATGGCAGCCAGCTGCCCCCTCCCTCTGTCGGGCAAGATGCACAGGGCACAAGCGCCGCCGTCCGCACCGCAAGCCGGGGCTGGGATCGCTACCGGGAGGCGGGGCGCATGGCCCTGCACGCCATGCTGGCCCATCGCGTGCGCACCTTCCTCACCATGCTCGGCATCATCATCGGCATCGCCGCCGTGGTCAGCGTGGTGGCGCTGGGTCAGGGGGCGCGCGCCAAGGTGATCGACGACATCAACGCCATGGGCACCAACACCATCGACATCTTCCCCGGCAAGGACTGGGGAGACGAGAAGGCCGCCAGCATCCAGACCCTGAACGAGCGGGATCTCGACGCGCTGCTCGGCCAGCCCTATCTGGAGGGGGCCAGCCCTCAGATAGCGACGTCGGGCCAGCTTCGCTATCGCAACAAGACCAGCAGCGGCAGCGTGATCGGGGTCGGCAACGACTTTTTCCGGGTCAAGGGGATGACGCTCACCCAGGGGCGCCTGCTCGATGAGCGGGACATTCGAAACCGGACGGCAGTCGCCGTGGTGGATGGCAAGACCATAGAGAGCCTGCTTGGCAAGGTGGACCCGGTCGGCCAGGTGGTGCTGGTCGGCACCCTGCCGGTGCGCATAGTGGGGGTGGTCACCCAGGAGACCGGCTTTGGCCGCAGCAGCCAGTCGGTCAATGTCTGGCTCCCCTACAGCGCCGTCATGAGCCGTCTCCTCTCCCAGCAGCACTTCACCCAGATCACCATCCGGGTCAAAGACGGCGTCCAGCCCGCCCTGGCCGAGCAGGCGGCAGTCGCCCTGCTGACCCAGCGCCACGGCGTGAAGGACTTCTTCACCTTCAGCAGCGACAGCATCGTCAAATCGGTGGAGAAGACCACCGCCACCCTGACACTGCTGGTCTCCGCCATCGCGGTGATCTCCCTCATCGTCGGCGGCGTCGGAGTGATGAACATCATGCTGGTCTCGGTGGTGGAGCGTACCCGGGAGATAGGGATCCGCATCGCCGTCGGCGCCCGCCAGTCCGACATACTGCAACAGTTCCTCATCGAGGCGGTGATGGTCAGCCTGCTGGGGGGGCTGCTCGGTATCGGCCTCGCCCTGCTCATCGGCGCTCTCTTCTCCCTGCTCGTGGAAAGCTTCCAGATGCGCTTCTCGCTCTTCTCCATCCTGATGGCCTTCGGGTGCTCCTCCCTCATCGGGATCCTGTTTGGTTACCTGCCCGCCCGCAATGCGGCCAGGCTCGATCCGGTGGAGGCACTGGCGAGGGAATGACGATGCTCAACCTATCAAGGCTCGGGCTAAGCCTGATGCTCACCGCCAGCCTCGGTGCCTGCAGCCAGCAGAGCACCTATCACAGACCCGATCTCGACGTGGCGCCAGCATGGCAGCAGGAGAGCCGAGGTCTCACCGCGCAGCAGGCTGGCCCCTGGTGGCAGGGATTCCAGGATCCCGCACTCGATCGCCTGGTCGAGGCGGTGCTGGCCGCCAACCCGGACATGCGGGTGGCCGGGCTCAAGCTCAAGAATGCCCTGCTCGGCGCCGATCTGGCTGACACCAACCTCACCCCCTCGGTCAGCGCCAATCTCGGGGCCAGCGGCACCAAGAACATGAAAGATGGCAGCGCCAGCAGCAACCTGGGCCCCTCCCTCAACCTCAGCTACGAGGTGGATCTCTGGGGCAGACTGGCCGCGGCAAGGGATCAGGCGAGCTGGGAGGCACAGGCCAGCAAA
The DNA here is from genome assembly GCF_022869435.1 of Aeromonas sp. LsrichE-8G. NCBI lineage: Bacteria > Pseudomonadati > Pseudomonadota > Gammaproteobacteria > Aeromonadales > Aeromonadaceae > Aeromonas > Aeromonas sp. LsrichE-8G. The sequence goes on along the minus strand of NZ_JALIHH010000088.1, from coordinate 1,082 downwards.
CAGGATCTGGCCGCCACCCGGTTGCTGCTCATCGGCAAGACCCTGGAGCAATACTGGCAACTGGCCTACCTCGGCTCGGCCATTACCCTGGGCACCCAGCAACTGGCCAATCTGGAGCGCATTGAACGCCTGACCCGCGCCAAATACGAGGCGGGCGCCGTGACCCGACTCGATCTGGTACAGGCCAGCCAGCAGAAGGCGGGCAAGCAGGCGGAGCTCGCCACCCTCACCCAGCAACGGGCACAGGCGGGCAATGCTCTTCGCCTGCTGCTGGGCCGCAGCAGCGGGCCGCTCGCTGACGCTCCCGACGCCCTGATCATGGGCCCGATCCCGTCCCTGGCGGCTGGCATCCCCGCCGATGTGCTGGCCCGGCGGCCCGATGTGCGCGCCGCCGAACTCAGGCTGCGCAAGACCCTTGCGAGGGGAGACGAGATCCGCACCGGCTTTTATCCCACCCTGAGCCTGACCGGCGGTGCCAGCACCACCTCGGATACCCTGACCCAAGTGCTGCAAAATCCGGTCGGCACCCTGGGCGCCACGCTGGCGCTCCCTTTCCTCGAGTACAACAAGACCCGGCTCTCCATCGCCAGCACCGACATCGACTACCAGATTGCCGAAACCGAGTTTCGCAAGCAGCTCTATACTGCGCTGCTGGAAGTGGAGGATGGCCTGGCCGCCCGTCAGCAAGGGGATCAGCGGCTGCGCTATCTGGAGCAGCAGAGGGCCTATGCCCGGGAGGCCGAGAGGCTGGCAGGCGCCCGTTTTCTGGCCGGTGCCACTGGGGTGCAACCCTGGCTGGATGAGCAGAACCGCCTGTGGGATGCCGAGCTCGCTCTGCTGGCACAGCAGCAGGCCCAGCTCAACAACATGGCAGGCATCTATCGGGCGCTGGGGGGAAGCGATCGAACCTGACCCAGGCAGAGAGTGTGGGATCGCGTTGACATCCTCCCCCACCTTAGCGCTTCGCGTCACAGGAGGGGGATTCCCATTACTGGGTGATAGCTGCTCGCGCAGTACCGGGTTCCTGCTTCATCGGGCGGCCTGATTGCACCACGCCTCCACAGGCTAAAACGGCGTGTCCC
>NZ_JALIHH010000087.1:0-21120 GCF_022869435.1 Aeromonas sp. LsrichE-8G | reverse complement strand
CGCCAGACGCAAAGCCAGTTTAAATGCGCTGCGTGTGGTTATGAGGCGAACGCCGATGTGAACGGCGCTCGCAATATTTTAGCGGCGGGACACGCCGTTTTAGCCTGTGGAGGCGTGGTGCAATCAGGCCGCCCGATGAAGCAGGACCCCGGTACTGCGCGAGCAGCTATCACCCAGTAATGGGAATCCCCCTCCTGTGACGCGAAGCGCTAAGGTGGGGGAGGATGTCAACAAGTTGATGAACGAATTGATCGGCGGGCGGATGCACCCGCTGACCCTGGCGGGTCTGGCTGCGGCCATCGACCAGCTGTGACCCTCTGAACCCTAAAAAACAGACAAGCCGGGATTGCACCCGGCCAGGAGCAAAGATGACCTCTATCGTAATCAGTGGCTCAGGCCTCTATACCCCTCCCTTTGCCGTCAGCAATGAAGCGCTGGTGGCGGCCTTCAACCAGTACGTGGATCTCTACAACGAGGAGAACGCCTCCGCCATCGATGCTGGGCAGCTGCCTGCCAAGCAGCACTCGAGCTGCGAGTTCATCGAGAAGGCCTCCGGCATCAAGAGCCGCTATCTGGTGAGCTGCGAGGGGGTGCTGGATCCCGACATCATGCAGCCGCTCATGGCAGAGCGCCCGGACGATCAGCCCTCCATCATGGTGGAGATGGCGGTGGCGGCCGCCGAACAGGCGCTGATCGCCGCCGGTCGTGAACCGGGGGAGATCGATCTTGTCATCGTCGCCGCCTCCAACATGCCGCGCCCCTACCCGGCGCTGGCCATCGAATTGCAGCACTATCTCGGCGCCAGCGGCCTGGCATTCGACATGAACGTGGCCTGCTCTTCCGCCACCTTCGGGATCAAGACCGCCGCGGACATGCTGGCGGCAGGCACCGCCCGGCTGGCGCTGGTGGTCAATCCGGAGATCTGCTCGGGTCACCTCAACTTCCGCGATCGGGACAGTCACTTCATCTTCGGCGACGCCTGTACCGCCGTGCTGCTGGAGCGGGAGGCCGATTGCCAGGTGGCCAACCCCTGGCAACTGGTGGCCAGCAAGCTGGTGACCCAGTACTCCAACAACATCCGCAACAACTTCGGCTTCCTGAACCGGCTCAGCCCGCGCACCCGCTACGGCGACGACAAGCTGTTTCGCCAGCAGGGGCGCAAGGTGTTCAAGGAGGTGCTGCCCCTGGTGTGCGATCAGATAGCCTCCCAGCTGGCGGAGCAGGGATGGGCGGCCGATGGCTTGAGCCGGCTCTGGCTTCATCAGGCCAACCTCACCATGAACCAGTTCATCGGTCGCAAGTTGCTGGGCCATGACGCCAGCCAGCAGGAGGCGCCTGTCATCCTCGACCGCTACGGCAACACCAGCTCGGCGGGTTCCATCATCGCCTTCCACCTCTTCAACCAGGATCTGCCGAGCGGGGCTCGCGGGGTGCTCTGCTCCTTTGGGGCCGGTTACTCCATCGGCAGCCTGCTGTTGCAGCGGCGCTGAGCACCCTGTTTTGCCCATAAAAAAGCCACCCGGGAGGGTCAATGCTGTTCACTTAAGAGAATTTGAGTTCCAGTCCACGTAGTATCAGGGCTAAAAAATGAGGGAGGCATGATGCCTCCCTCTTTCTATTGCAAGCCACGCTGGATAAAGGCTGAAGGAACATCGACTGGAAACAGCCTTGCTCCCCCAACTCAAGTCGCATTTATGAATAATTAGTCAAAAATGTGCTTATCTGAACAGCATTGACCCGGGAGGGTGGCTTTTTTCATGCTGCCCGAGAGGCTTTTTTCAAGCGGGTTCGATGGCCAGTACCTGACATTGCGGCTCTTTTATCTGAAATCGCACGTTCACATCGAACAATCTGACACCGTACACCTTGTCATCCGGCTTGCCCTTCTTGTAAGCAGGGCGGGGATCCTGAGCCAGCACCTCCCTCACCAGTTCACGCAGCTCCGGGTGGGCCTTGAGCCAGGGGGCGAGCTGCTGCTCGGCCTGGGCGCTGAAGCTCACCGCCAGCGGCGGGGTGGGGGCATCGGGGGCGAAACCGCCACGGGCGTGGGGCAGGCTGTCGGCATAGGGGACATAGGGCTTGATGTCGACGACGGGGGTGCCGTCGAGCAAGTCCACGGCGCCCAGCTCGAGCCAGAGTTTGCCGCGCTCACGTCCCACCCCGTGCAGCTCGACCACGGAGAGACCGAGGGGGTTGGGGCGGAAGGTGGAGCGGGTGGCAAAGACCCCGACCCGCTCGTTGCCGCCGAGGCGCGGCGGGCGCACCGTCGGGTGCCAGCCCTGATCCATGGTCTGGTGAAACACGAAGCTGATCCAGAGATGGGAGAATTGCTCGATGCCGCGCAGCACATCGGGCTGATCGTAGGGAGGAAGCAGTTCGAGGCGGGCGCGAGCCGCGCTGACCAGACCGGGCTGGCGGGGTATGGCGAACTTCTCCTTGTAGGGAGAGCGGATGATCCCTAGGGTATCGATATCGAACTTCATGGCGGATCCTGGCTGAAAACCCGGGCAATGTAGCACAGGCACGCCGAAAACGCAGGGGGAGCACCAGGACGCGGCCCCTGTGATCCCGATCCCAGACCCGGTGCCCGGGGGCTGTGTCCTGGTGCCAACTTGCGTAGGGTGGGGCGGCAAAAGGGGTGGCGGGGGAGCGGGCAAGGAGCCTGCTCCCCGCACCATGACGATATGCCTGGCGGCATCAGGGCGTGCCTGGGACGTGTGCTCACCATGCCAGGCCATGGCCGTTTCGGCTGCCCGTGGAGGGGCTGCAAGGAGAGGGCGCCATAGAGGAGAGACAGGGATGAAATTGTTGATTATCGGCGGCACCGGCTTTCTGGGTCGCCACCTGACCACGCTGGCCCTGGATTGGGGGCACGAGGTGACGCTGTTCAATCGCGGCCACCGCCAGCACCCGGATTGGCGGGAGCTGACACAGCTTCACGGGGACAGAGACGGGGACCTGGCCCCCTTGCGGGGCGAGGGGCGGCACTGGGATCTGGTCATCGACACCTGCTGCTATCGCCCCGAACAGGCCGAAGGACTCTCTGACGCTCTGCTGGGGCGCTGTGATCGGCTCATCTTCATCTCCACCATCAGTGTCTATCGCGATTTTTCCCAACCCGGCATGGATGAGTCGGCCCCCCTGCACGAGATGGCAGGAGCGCCCACCGACTACGGCCCCCTCAAGGTGCTGTGCGAGTCGGTGTATCGCGCCCGCTGGGGAGATCGCCTGTGCACCCTGCGCCCCGGCGTGCTCTGCGGCCCCTTTGACCCGACCGCTCGTCTTGCCTGGTGGGTGAGGCGGGTGCAGCGGGGCGGGCACTGGCTCTTGCCGGGGCTGGGAGAGGACAGGCTGCAATACCTGGATGTGCGCGACTGCGCCGAGTTCGTGCTGCGGGCTGCCGAGCAGCGACTCGCTGGGTGCTTCAACCTGATCAAGCCCGGCATCGCACTGAACGACTGGGTGGAGCGCCTCGCTGCCCGGCTGACGCCAGTGACCCCCTTGCAGCTCGAGTGGGCTCCCTGGCGTGACCTGATGGCGGCAGGGGTGGCGCCCTGGCAAAGCTATCCCACGCTGCTGCCAAGCGAGCTGCCCGAGTATGCTGGGTATGGCACCATCAGCGCCGAGGCCGCCATCGTTCATGGGCTGAACTTTCGCCCCCTGGAGGAGACGGTTGACGATCTGGTGGTATGGCTTGCCAGCAACCCCCGGGGGCCGCTGCCGGGCATGACCCATGACGAGGAACAGGCTTTGCGACGACGAGTGGAGGTTTCCTTGTCATCGAATGCGTACTAGCCGACATCATAAAGAAGAGGGCACCCCGGGGGGCCCTCTTCTCATGTGGGGTGTTCATCCATGACGGGCGCTCAGCGCAGCAATGCACCCGCGTCGGCCAGCAGGGTCCTCAGCACACTGCGATGACAGCGGGACTCCTGTTCGCAGTAGCATCCCACCGAGAAATGGGTGGTGTGGGAGAGGGCGGCCAGCAGGGCCAGATCGTGCTTCGCGGCCGGGGCGGCCATCTCGGCCTTGTACTGCTTGCAGAAGGCGGTCCACCGGGCCGGGGTGTCGGCAGTCTGACCGAGTTTCATGGTCTCGGCGCTGGGGGCCAGATTGGGGAACCAGACGTCGTACCAATCCTGGCTGGCGAACGCCGCTTTGGGCACGCCGCGAGGGGGGCGACGCACGGTACCGATGCGAAGCCCCTCATCCTCGAGGCGGGGGCTGCCGAGTCGCACGATGGCGATCGCCATGGCAGGACTTACTTCTCTTCGGCCACTTTCAGCGCCTGACCGTAGCAGATCACCTGCTTCAGGCAGCCGGGCACGTCGCTGAACTCGGCGCACTTGTCGAAGCTGACGCCGTTGCCCCCCATGTCCGCCACGCGGCGGCGGGCCAGGGTGCGGGCTTCACCGGCATTGGGCACCGCCTGGTTGGCATCGCTCTGGCAGGATTCCCCCTCGACGGTGCCGAGGTAGAGGTAGTTGAGGTCGGCGAGCTCGCTCTGCTCGTAGATCCGCACGCTCCCCGGCTTGAAGTACTCGTCGAAGTTTTCCTTGTCCAGATTGCTGTTGAAGGCGAAGTCGGCGCAACCGGAGGCAATCAGGGGCATCATCAGGATCAGGCGTTTCATATCGGCATCTTGTTGGGTGGCGAGTGGGCCATTATAGGGGGCAGTCGCCGATGGCGACCAGCCCCATTTTTAGCCATATCAATGGATTGTAGCGAGACGATCCCGGATCAGGCGGGGGCCAGCCGCCGGTGCAGGCTGCGGTAGTGATCATCTTCCAGCAGCTCCTGGTGGGGGGCACACAGACGGATGCGACCCTCTTCCATCAGGGCTACCCTGTCCATCCGTTCCAGCCCCAGCAGGCGGTGGGAGATGAGCAGCAGGGTGCGATCCGCCCCCAGGGTCAGCAGCAGATCCATGATCTCCCGTTCGGTCTGGGTGTCGAGCCCTTCGGTGGGCTCGTCCAGCAGCCAGAGCGGTGCATCGTGGAGCAGGGCGCGGGCGATGCCGATGCGGCGGCGCTCCCCGCCGGAGAGCGGACGCCCGCCGTCCCCGAGCCAGGCATCCAGTCCCTGTTCGGCCTGCTCACCCTCATCGCGCAGCAGAGTCCCGAGCCCCACCTGCGTGAGCACCTCGATGAGCCGTTCGTCGCTGGCTCCTGGGGCGGCCAGGGTGAGGTTGCCACGCAGGGTATCGGCAAACAGGTGGACCCGCTGGCTCACCACGGAGCAGGAGGCGCGCAGCGCCTCTTCGCTGTAATCGGTGAGGGGCTTGCCATCGAGCAGGATCTCCCCCGATAGGGCCGTCCATTCCCGGGTCAGCACCCCCATCAGGGTGGACTTGCCACAGCCGGTCTGCCCCAGCAGCGCCAGCTTCTCCCCGGCATGCAGTTGCAGGGTGCACCCTTGCAGCACGGGAGCATCCTGGCCTGGATAGGTGAAATGCAGGTCGCTTATCTGCACGGCACCCCGGGCAGCGGGGGCTTGCTGTGCTCCCCACTCCGGCGCCTTGGCCTCTTGCAGGATCTCGTTGAGACGGCGGGCGGAGGTGAGGCTGGTGGAGAGGTGCTGGAAGGCACCGGCCAGCGGCAGCAGCGCCTCGAAGCTCGCCAGGGTAGCGAACACCATGAGTGCCGTGATGGGGTCAGGGGCACTGCCACCGACGCCGTGACCGGCCAGCCAGAGCATCAGGGTCAGAGTCCAGCCGCTCAGCAACTGCACCGAGAAGGCGGCCAGGCCGCTGACGCGGGCCATGCGGGCCTGGGCCCGGATCAGGGCCTGCTCCGCCTGCTGCAATCCGGTGAGCGCCTCGGGAGCGGCGGCGAACATCTGCAGTTCGGCTTGGCCGTCCAGATAGTCCACCATGCGGGTACGCAGGTTGGACTTCTCGGCGATGAGCTGGCGGCCCGGCGCGCGCCCGGCAAAATAGAAGACCAGGGGCAAGGCCAGCATGCCAAAGAGCAGAATGGCTCCCAGCGTCAGCGCCAGGCGACCATCGAAGAAGGAGAGGAAGAAGACCAGCCCGGCGCAGCTCAGCAGCGCCGCCCCAATGGGGGTAATGAGGCGCAGATAGACGTGATCCATGGCATCGATGTCGGTCACCAGACGGTTGAGCAGGTCAGCCTGGCGAAAACCGGCAAGGGAGCCGGGGGAGAGAGGGGAGAGCTTTTGCCAGAACCAGACCCGCAGCCGGGTCAGCACCCGGAAGGTGGCGTCGTGGCTCACGACCCGCTCGCCCCAGCGACTGGCGGTGCGCACGATGGAGAAGAAACGCACGCCCCCCGCAGGGGTCATGTAGTTGAAGGTGTCTCGGGTGGCGACCGCCAGCCCGGCGACGGCGGCGGCGGAGAGGAACCAGCCGGAGAGGGAGAGCAGGCCCATGCCGGCCACCAGGGTGACCAGGGCCAGCAGCAGGCCGATGGAGAGGCTGAGCCAGTGCTGGCGATAAAGGCGCAGGAACGGCAATAGATCAGTCATCGAGAGAGTCTCCGAAACCTTGGGATTGCGACAGGAGGCGGGCGAAGGGGCCCTGGGCCTCGCCGAGTGCGGCAAAACGTCCCTGCTCCACCAGCTTGCCGTGCGCCAGCACCAGGATGTTGTCCATCTGGCTGAGCTGATCGAGGCGGTGGGTGATCATCAGCAGGGTCTGACCTTGTGCGGCCTGTTCGAGGGCGCTCATGACGGCCCGCTCAGAATGGCGATCCAGGCTGGCAGTGGGTTCATCCAGCACCATCATCTGGGTCGTCTTGAGCAGGGTGCGGGCAAGGGCGATGCGCTGGGCCTGGCCGACGGAGAGGCCGCCCGCCTGATCCCCGACCCGATAGTCCAGCCCTTTCTCATTGACGAACTCCCAGGCCTGGGCGCGCTTGAGCGCGGCTTCCAGCTCGGCGTCGCTGGCGGATGGTCTGGCCAGCAGCAGGTTGTCCCGCAGGGAGCTGTGGAAGAGTTGGGGATTCTGGGAGAGCCAGCCTAGCTGCTGGCGCCACTGGCTGATGTCCAGGGTACGAAGCTCCACTCCGTTGACGCACAGGGAACCGCGATAGGGGGCAAAACTGAGCAGGGCATTGACCAGGGAGCTCTTGCCCGCGCCGCTGATGCCGACCAGGGCGGTGCGCGTGCCGGCTTCCAGCGTGAAATCGAGGGGACCGACCAGCACCTTGCCCTCGGCGCTCAGCACTTCCAGGCTGCGGGCTTCTACCTTGACGGGGCCATCCGCATGGAAGGGGAGCGTCCCGGAGGCGGGTTCGCTCACGTCGGCCTCGAGAAATTCCAGCAGTTGTTCGGCGGCGCCAATGGCCTGTGCCTTGGCGTGATAGTGGGCACCGAGTTCCCGCAGCGGCGCGTAGAACTCGGGGGCGAGGAAGAGCACGAACAGGCCGGTAAAGAGGGTGACCTTGACGCCATAGCTGCCAAAGTTGAGGTGATCGATGTAGGAGAAACCGAAGTAGACGGCCACCAGGGCCACCGCGATGGCGGCGAAGAACTCCAGCACGGCCGTGCTCAGGAAGGCGAGGCGCAGCACCTCCATGGTGCGCTCGCGAAAATCTTCCGATGCATCGCGGATGGCCTCCCCTTCCGCCCGGGTACGCATGAAAAGCTGCAGGGTGCGCAGTCCCTTCAGGCGATCGAGGAAGTGGCCTGAGAGGCGCGCCAGCGACTGGAAGTTGCGGCGGTTGGCATCGGCGGCACCCACCCCCACCAGGATCATGAAGAGAGGAATGAGGGGGGCCGTGCCGAGCAGAATGAGGCCCGCCGCCCAGTTGACCGGGAACACGGAGACCAGGATCACCAGGGGAATAAAGACGGCGATGGCCATCTGGGGCAGATAGCGGGAGAAGAAGTCCTGCATCTCTTCGATCTGCTCGAGCAGCAGGCTGGCCCAGCTACCGGCGGGACGACGCTGGATATAAGCAGGGCCGAGCCTGGCGAGGCGGGTGAGCACCAGCTCGCGGATGGCCTGGCGAACCGCACTGCCCGCCTTGAAACTCGCCACCTCGCGGCCATAGGCCAGGGCCGCCTTGGTCAGGGTCACCAGCAACAGACTGATGAAGAGGGGGGCGGAGTGCTCCGGCGTGGAGCCTTCGATGATGAAACCGTGCAGCAGGGTCGCCAGCAACCAGGCCTGCATCACCATCAGGACGCCCTGACCCAGCCCGAAGGCGATGGAGATGCCGATCCAGCGCCGACCATGGCCCGATTGTTTGCGCAACCAGCCATAGAGATGTTTCTGTCTGTTCTTGTCCATTACCACCCTCCTCAAACGAGTGGCGCAAGACTATCGTCGCCCCCACGGCTTGGCAACCTTGCAGAACCGGGCGGAGGAACATCATTGTGTGAAAAATCGGCTTCATGCTCATTAGTTGGCCGAACAGCTTGATTTATGGCAAAAAATGCGAGGTCGGTGATTGCGCTCGGCGGCAAAATGCATATAGTAGAGGCCACTGACGCGGGTGTAGTTCAATGGTAGAACGGTAGCTTCCCAAGCTGCATACGTGGGTTCGATTCCCATCACCCGCTCCACATTCCAGATAGCGGCACGCGCCGTTGTCCATATCAGCCAGATGGCTGTCTGTCGTGGGGATTCCCCATCACACCAAGCACGTTTTGATGCCTAGCGGGCATCGTATAATGGCTATTACCTCAGCCTTCCAAGCTGATGATGCGGGTTCGATTCCCGCTGCCCGCTCCAGTCTTCACACAAAAAGCCCACTCCTGCGAGTGGGCTTTTTGTTGTCTGTTTTTTGATGCCGGCGAGAGTGCCAGAGCGGCCAAGCTGAAAGGCGCAGACATGGAAAAGGCGCCACAGGGCGCCTCTTCAACTCGGGAGTGGGGAGGATTACTCCTGCTCCAACTCGCCGCAGAAGCGATAGCCTTCGCCATGGATGGTGGCGATGATCTCCGGGGTGTCGCCCACGCTCTCGAAGTGCTTGCGAATACGGCGGATGGTCACGTCCACGGTGCGGTCGTGGGGCTTGAGTTCGCGGCCCGTCATCTTCTTGAGCAGCTCGGCACGGGTCTGGATCTGGCCCGGGTTCTCGCAGAAATGCAGCATGGCGCGGAACTCGGAGCGGGGCAGCTTGAACATGTCGCCAGCCGGGCTGACCAGGGCGCGGCTGTTGATGTCCAGGGCCCAGCCATTGAACAGATAACGTTCCACCAGCTTCTTCTCTTCGCCACCGGCGGCCACGTTCATGGTGCGGCTCAGCAGGTTGCGGGCACGGATGGTCAGTTCACGGGGATTGAACGGCTTGGTGATGTAGTCATCTGCACCGATCTCCAGCCCCAGGATCTTGTCCACTTCGTTGTCGCGACCGGTCAGGAACATCAGGGCGATGTTGTCATCTTCACGCAACTCGCGCGCCAGCAGCAGGCCGTTCTTGCCTGGCAGGTTGATGTCCATGATCACCAGGTTGATGGTGTGGCTGGTCAGGGCCTGGTGCATCTCGTCACCGTTGTTGGCTTCCAGCACGATGTAGCCTTCGGCTTCGAAGATGCTCTTGAGGGTGTTGCGGGTGACCAGCTCGTCTTCGACGATCAGAATATGTGGTGTTTGCATGAGTATTCCCAGATTCTTATCAGTTAATTATCGAAATTTTAACACTCTTTGGCGTTATCCGACCGGTCCTGAAAATTTATTACGTCATCCTGGGTATGAATATCAGGTCGAATCATCGCGAATTTGGTAACTATGTCGGCAAGCATCCCTGTGCCGTACATGGGCTCTCAACAAGTCTGAACAAGAGAAGCCCGGAGAGGTAGTCCATTACAAAAGTTGCTGCATTTTATCAGTTAACAGGCGCATAACAACACTCTTTGCCGTCAGATAGCAACTTTTTAACTCAGCTTTGATATAAGTCAATCCCCGAGTTCGCTGCATCATACTTGGGCTGACCCGCTTTTTCGCCCTTAATAAATGTAATGGGATGTAACATGTGGTTGACATGACTTTGTGGGAAAACTACAGAAAAGTGTGCTTCATCGCCCCCTTTGCGCCTCCCAGCTGCCCAGCCTATGCCATTGTCACGGCCTGGAACCCGGCCAGCCGGTGGGTGGGGCTGCGCCGCAATGCCCGTCGCCAGCGAGCCCTTGTCCGGCAAGTGGGCGACTGTCCCGTCATGGGAGAGGTCTGGGGGAGCGATGAGGATGGGCGCTGGCAGGAGGCGTCGTTGTTGTTGCCGCTTTCGCTGCCAGAAGCGATCCGGCTGGCCGCCCGATTTGGCCAGAATGCCCTCTATTGGGTGCGTGAAGGAGAGCTCTGGCTGGTGCCCGTGTTGCTGGAAGGGCCGCCCTGTCATCTGGGGGCGCTTGCGTCCCGCTGGCGGTTCAGGCCTTTGGGCTGACATGACCCCCCGCCATCCGGACAGGGCACCCGGCCGGTGGATTGTCAGCGCCCCGACATGATGAAAGAATGAGCGGACACATTTCACTCCATGGAAGGATGATGATCATGCTGGACCTGCTGCCCGACCTTTGCGATGAACATGGCGATGCCCTTAGGATCGCTGATCCCCTGTTTCAGGACTATGGCGGCAAGGCGCTGTTTTACGGCGAGGCCGTGACCCTCTCCTGCTTTGAAGACAACAGCCTGGTGCGTGAGCTGGTCAACCGTCCCGGCCATGGCAAGGTGATGGTGATCGACGGGGGCGGCTCCCTGCGTCGGGCGCTGCTCGGGGATCAGCTGGCCATCAAGGCGGTGGAGCAGGGGTGGGAGGGGATCCTCATCAACGGGGCCGTGCGGGATGTGGGGACGCTGGCGACCCTGGCGCTGGGGGTCAAGGCCCTGGCCCCCTGCCCGGTCAAGACAGAGAAACGGGGTCTGGGCACGCTGGATGCCGTGGTCTCTTTTGCCGGTGTGACCATAGCGCCCGGCGACTATGTCTACGCCGACCTCAACGGTGTGCTGGTGAGCGGCGCCAGGCTCCTCTGAACCTCAGAAGTTGAAGCCCACTCCCAGAGTGAGAAAGTGTTCCGTGTTGAAGGCACTGAGTCCGTAATTGGCGGTGATGGCCAGGGAAGGGGTCACCAGCAGGCTGCTGTTGAGCTCAACCAGGGTGCTGGCCTTGCTCACCTCCAGTTGCTTGAGCTGGCTGCCGATGTTGAGTGACGGGGAGAGGCGATAGCGCACCCCAGAGCTGATATTGAACCCGGCCTGCCCACTTTGGGGGCCGATGGCGGGGCCCGCCTCCATGTAGAGGCTGATGTCATCCTGAAGCGGGTATTGATAGCCGGTATTGATGAGCCAGAGGTCGAAGTTGTCGCCCAGGTGGCTCTGGTTGCCGAGCAATACGCCGGAATAGCTTTTGATGTAGAGCGGGTTGTCCGATTCGATCTGGAGAAAACTCCAGTCGGCGGCCTGAGCCGAAAAGACGAGGCTGGATGCCATTGCGATGACGAGAGACTTGACCATTCGTTTCCCCTCCCTGGGTCCGAACAGGACTACAAGCATGGCACATGCCAGCGGGGAGTAAAGGGAACCCCGATCACAATAAAAGAGTTTTGATTGACGCCGCAGTCATGGTACACAGGCCCCTCACTCCGTGTCGTTACGACACGTTCCATCACGAGGTGAACTGATGAACAACAAACTGATCCTGCTGGCCGCTCTGGCCCTGGGAGGCTGCGCCATGACTACGGGCTCTACGCTGGCACAATTGCAGGCATCGACCTGGCAACTGCAAGGGGCGAGCGGTGATACCTTCACCCTGCAGGTCGCCGGTGACAAGGTGGCGGGCAAGGGCGGCTGCAACCGCTACTTTGGCGGCATCACAGAGCAGGGTGACGGCGTGTTGACTCTGGGCGCCATGGGTTCGACGCGCATGATGTGTGCGGGGGATCTGGCCGGTAAGGAGATGAACTACCTGCAGACCCTGGAGAAGGTGGCGAGCTTCCAGATCAGCGGCAAACAGCTGGTACTCAAGGATGCCGACAAGGCCACCTTGCTGACCTTTGACGCCGTGAAATAAGCCGGGATCTCGTCAAAGGCTGTCGCAGGCGACCCCTGCGCCAGCGTGCATAAGAATGTGATAAGGGACACCATGGCGTCCCTTTTTGTGCCTGATGCCGGGTCATCCCCCTCGCTGGAAGCGAAACCGCTTCTTGCGCCGGTAGGGATAGACATCCTCGAACACCCCCTCCTTGATGTTGCTCTGCAGCATCTTCCAGTAGTTGGCATCGAACAAGTCCTTGTGCACCTGCATCATGATCTCCCGCACCTGGGGCTTTTGCAGCAGGAAGGTGGCGAACTCCTCGGGGAAGATGTCGTTGGGGGCCACCGAGTACCAGGGTTCGGCGCTCCACTCGTCCTCCGGGTAGCGGGGCGGCGGGATCTGGCGGAAGTTGCATTCCGTCATGTAGCAGATCTCGTCGTAGTCGTAGAAGACCACCCGACCGTGGCGAGTCACCCCGAAGTTCTTGAACAGCATGTCGCCGGGGAAGATGTTGGCCGCCGCGAGCTGGCGGATGGCGTTGCCGTACTCCTCCAGGGCGAGGCGGGTCTGCTGTTCGTCCGCCTGATCCAGATAGAGGTTGAGCGGGATCATCTTGCGCTCGGTGTAGAGGTGTTTGATCACCAGCTTGTCGGCGGTGAGGGTAAGCGCAGAGGGCGCCACCGCCTTGAGCTCGGCCAACAGCTCCGGCGAGATGCGATCGAGGGGAAACTCGAAGTTGGTGAACTCCTGGGTATCTGCCATGCGGCCCACTCTATCGTGCTGTTTTACCAGCCGGTATTTCTCCTTCACCTGCTCGTGGCTCACCTCCTTGGGCGGGGTGAACTCGTCTTTTATCACCTTGAACACCACATCGTAGGAGGGGAGGGTGAACACGCTCATCACCATCCCCTTGATGCCGGGCGCAATGACGAACTGCTCCCGGCTCTGGGCCAGGTGCTGCTGGTAGTGACGATAGAGCTCGGTCTTGCCGTGTTTCTGGCAGCCGATGGCGTTGTAGATTTCATAGTCCGGTTTGCGGGGCATGATCTGGCGAAGGAAGGCCACAAAGAGCGCCGGTACCGGGGCATAGACCATGAAGTAGGCGCGGGCGAAGCCGAACACGATGGAGGCCAGCTCCGGCTCGAAGATGACGGTGTCCACATAGATGCTCTGACCGGTGCTGAGCAGGGGCAAGATGAAGGGATAGACTTCTCCCTTCACCCGGATGAGCCCCACCAGATAGGCTCCCTTGTTGCGATAGAACACCTCCCTGAGCAGCTCGATGGCGAAGGGCTCCTCGTGCAGGATGGCCGGGCCGCTCTCTGCCAGATGGCGGTGGATGTCCATGATGTCCCGCTGCTTGTCTTCGAAAGGGAGGGTGAAGCTGTAATCCCCGAGCAACTGGCTCAGGGTCTGGGGCAGGTGGGAGAGATCGGTGCGATAGATACGCAGCAAGGATCCCAGGTCAGGATTGTCACCCCGGCTCACGAAGGGGTGGATATAAAGGTTCTCGTCGCGGATGTTGCGATGGCGGAAGATGCGGCGATAGACGGAATTGAAGAAGGACTCCGCCACCTCGAAGTTCTCGCAGCGGGGCAGGAGATCGCTGAAGGCGCCTTTCACCTGCTTGAGCAGGGCCTGGGTCGGCAGCTGCTCCCCCATCATCTGTTTGATCTGCGCCGTGGTGGCGCCGACATGGTGATCATAGAGGCGGATGCGCTCTCGACCGGCGAGCTGGACCCCCAGCCAGTCGCTGTTCTCGAAACGGCTCTTGCTGCCCTGGGTTATCTCGAGAAAGCGGCTGTAAAACGACTCAAAACGTTGCAGGATCGTCTCGGCGACCGCCTGCTCCAATGGCTGCTGCATCTCTCTCTTCCTTGTGATCTGTCGGGCCCATGGCATCAGTGCCCTGAGGCGGCGGACTCGCGTCCAAGGCCACTATGGCAACATCCAAACATCTGTTCAAGTGGCAATATTTCGGGATAAACGGTAGATTGCGCCCCTGTTTTGCCGACGGTTCGCCGCAGTTCGCGGCGTCGGCCCCATCCTGGAGAGAACCCGATGAAACTCTATTTTGTGCTGGTGTCGCCCGCCCGTGCCGCCAACGTGGGGGCTGCTGCCCGCGCCATGAAGACCATGGGCTTCGATGCCATGCGACTGGTGGGGAGCCGGGTGCACAAAGAGGAGGAGGCGAGCTGGGTTGCCCACGGGGCGCAGGAGATCCTGACGGATGCGCAAGCCTTCGACACCCTGGAAGAGGCCCTGGCGGACATGGATCTGGTGGTCGCCACCACCGCCCGGCAGCGCGGCCGCTACCAGCACTACCTCACCCCGGCGGACATTCGCGACCAGATCCGGGCCAAGCCCTCCCTCGAGAAGGTGGCCATCGTGTTTGGCTGCGAGGAGTCCGGACTCTCCAACGAACAGCTCGCCCAGGTGGATCTCATCAGCTACCTGCCTCTCAAGGTCTCATACCCGTCCCTGAACCTGGGTCAGGCGATCATGCTGTATGCCTATGAGCTGAGTCCGCTGCTCGATGACCAGAAAGTGAGCGACGAGCAGGACGTAGCAGAAAATTTCGAGAGTGCCGGGCAGGTTCGCGTGCTGAAATCAAAAACAGCAGAATTGCTTGGTGAACTCGGAGTTTCGCAGGATGAAAAACTGCATCAATGGGTGATGGACCGAGTGCCCATGCTGCCGCAGCGGGATCTCAATATGCTCCATCTGCTCTGCAAAGACCTTGCCCGCAAGTTTGGCAAGGAGGTTTAGGTTGACAGCCCCTCGCCGGGCGCGGTATTGCTAACAACCAGATTCGTTCAAGAGTGTTCGTCATGCAGCTATTCACCAACATCATCACCACCACCATTATTACCGGTACCACCACAGGTGGCACTGGGGCCGGTTGATGCGCTGACGAACAAGCACAGAAATCAGAAAAAGGCCCGTACCCACCCAGTACGGGCCTTTTTTGTTGGATTGTTTTTAGACCAATTAGCAGATCAATTTGCAGGGAATACAGGGAGATAGCGATGAGAGTGTTGAAATTTGGCGGGTCGTCACTGGCCGACGCAGAGCGTTTCTTGCGGGTTGCCGATATCGCGGTGAATACCCACGGCCAATCCCAGGTGGCCCTGGTGCTGTCGGCACCGGCCAAGGTGACCAATCACCTGGTCGCCCTGGTGGAACAGACCAGTCGCGGCATGGATGCAAGCAGTACCCTGTTCGAGATCAACGGCATCTTCTCCCGCCTGCTGGCCGGCTTGAAGGCCGCCTATCCCGCGCTGGATGACAAGGCGCTGCAGGCTCGTTTGACCAGCGAACTGGATCAGGTCGAGCGGCTGATGCAGGGTATCCGTCTGCTGGGGCTCTGCCCGGACAACGTCCAGGCCCGCATCCTGAGCCGTGGCGAGAACCTCTCCATCGCCTTCATGCACGAGCTCTTGCGGGTGCGCGGCCTCGAGCTGGATCTCATCGTGCCCGAGCAGTTGCTGGTCACCGATGGCGGCTACCTCGAAGCCCATGTGGACATCGAAGCCTCCCGGGTGCGCTTCGCCGCCAAGGGCCTGCGCTCTGATTGTCTCTACCTGATGCCGGGCTTCACCGGTGGCAGCGACAAGGGCGAGACCGTGCTGCTGGGCCGCAACGGCTCCGACTATTCCGCCGCCGTCTTGGCCGCCTGCGTCGATGCCGAGTGCTGCGAGATCTGGACCGACGTGGAGGGCTGCTACAACTGCGACCCGCGCCTGGTACCGGATGCCTACCTGCTCAAAACCCTCTCCTATAAAGAGGCGATGGAGCTCTCCTACTTCGGTGCCAAGGTGCTGCACCCGAAGACCATCGCCCCCGTGGCCCAGTTCCACATTCCCTGCCTCATCAAGAACAGCTTCAACCCCCAGGGTCCGGGTACCCTCATCGGGGTCGATCAGGGGGATGACGATCTGAAGGTGAAGGCCATCTCGGATCTCTCCGGCATGTGCATGTTCAACGTCTCCGGTCCCGGCATGAAGGGCATGGTGGGCATGGCCGGTCGCATCTTCTCCGCCGTCTCCCGCGCCGGGGTCAGCATCGTGCTGATTACCCAGTCGTCCTCCGAGTACAGCGTCAGCTTCTGTATCCACAGCTACGACAGCGACAAGACCCGCAAGGTGCTGGAGCGCGAGTTCGAGCTGGAGTTCAAGAACCAGTTGCTGGACCCGCTCGAGATCATGACCGATCTGGCCATCATCTCCCTCATCGGTGACGGCATGCGCACCTCCAAGGGGATGGCGGCGCGCTTCTTTACCTCCCTGGCCCAGGCCTCCATCAACATCGTCGCCATCGCACAAGGGTCGAGCGAGCGCTCCATCTCCGCGGTCGTGCGCTCCGGCAAGGTGGCGGAAGCCATCAAGGCGTGCCACCAGAACTTCTTTGGCAGCCAGCAGTTCATCGATCTCTTCGTGGTCGGGGTGGGCGGCGTCGGTGCAGCCCTGGTGGATCAGATTGCCCGCCAGCAGCCGGTACTGGCCGAGCAGGGCACCGGCCTGCGAGTAGTGGGCATCGCCAACAGCCGTCAGATGGCGGTCAACAAGGATGGCCTGGCCCTCGCCAACTGGCGTGAACAGCTGGTGGAAGCACAAGGCAGTTTCAGCCTGGAGGCGGTGAAGAAGCTGGTGGAAGAGAGCCACCTCATCAACCCGGTGATCGTCGACTGCACCTCGAGCGAAGCCGTGGCCGTCCAGTACGCCGATTTCCTGGGGGCCGGTTTCCACGTGGTCACCCCGAACAAGAAGGCCAACACCGGGTCGCTCGATTACTACAAGGCGCTGCGTCGCACCGCCCGCCAGACCCGCCGCAAGTTCCTGTACGAGACCAACGTGGGCGCGGGCCTGCCGGTCATTGAGAACCTGCAAAACCTCATCAAGGCCGGTGACAAGCTGCGCGCCTTCGACGGCATCCTGTCCGGGTCGCTCTCCTTCATCTTCGGCAAGCTGGACGAGGGGATGGCCTTCTCCGAGGCTACCCAGATCGCCCGCGGCAACGGCTTCACCGAGCCGGATCCCCGCGATGACCTGAACGGCATGGACGTGGCTCGCAAGCTGCTCATTCTGGCCCGCGAGGCCGGCATGGCGCTGGAGCTCTCCGATGTGGAGGTGGAGCAGGCACTGCCGCCGGGCTTTGACGTGAGCGGCGACGTGGAGGCCTTCATGGCCCGCCTGCCCGAGGCCGACGGCTGGTTCCGCGACCAGTTCGCGGCGGCCCAGCGTGAAGGCAAGGTGCTGCGTTACGTCGGCTCCATCGAGGGTGGCAAGTGCAAGGTGGCCATCAAGGCGGTGGGTGGTGACGAGCCCCTGTTCAAGGTAAAAGACGGGGAGAACGCGCTCGCCTTCTTCTCCACCTATTACCAGCCCATCCCCCTGGTACTGCGCGGCTATGGCGCAGGGACCGAAGTGACCGCCGCCGGTGTCTTCGCCGATGTGCTGCGCACCCAGAACTGGAAGCAGGAGCTGTAACATGAGTTCAGAGATGAACCCGAATGTAGAAATCGGCGGCAGCGTGGTGGCCTATGCCCCGGCCTCCAGCGCCAACCTGAGCGTGGGCTTTGACGTCCTGGGGGCGGCGCTTGCCCCCGTGGATGGCTCCCTGCTGGGTGACCGCGTCCAGGTCAAATCGGCAGAGGTGCCTTTCGCTCTCTCTTCCGTGGGCCGTTACGCCCACAAGTTGCCGGACGACCCGAAAAAGAACATCCTCCACGACTGCTGGGTCGCCTATGGCGAGGCGCTTGAGAAGCGCGGCCTTGGTCTCAAGCCGCTGGAAATGGTGCTGGAGAAGAACCTGCCGGTGGGCTCGGGCCTGGGATCGAGCGCCTGCAGCGTGGTGGCGGCGCTGGAAGGACTCAACGCCTTCCACGGTGCGCCCCTGAATGAACACGACCTGCTGCTGTTGATGGGGGAGATGGAAGGGAAGATCTCCGGCTCCGTCCATTACGACAACGTGGCGCCCTGTTATCTGGGCGGCATGCAGCTGGTGCTGGAGGAGGGGGGCGTCATCAGCCAGGGCATCCCGGTGTTTGACGAGTGGTACTGGGTGGTCTGCTACCCGGGCACCGTGGTCTCCACCGCCGCCGCCCGCGCCATCCTGCCGGCCCAGTATCGCCGCCAGGACTGCCTCACCTATGGCCGCCGGCTGGCCGCCTTCGTGCATGCCAGCTACAGCCGCCAGGAAGGGCTGGCCGCCAGCGTCCTGAAAGACGTCATCGCCGAGCCTTATCGCGCGGCCCTGATTGAAGGCTTCAACGAGGTGCGGGCCCAGGGGGCCCAGAACGGGGCGCTGGCCACCGGCATCTCGGGGTCCGGTCCCACCGTGTTCGTGGTGATGAAGGATCTGGCCCAGGCCGAACGCATGAAAGAGTGGATGGAAGCGCACTTCGTGCGCAATGAAGATGGATTTGCCCGGGTCTGCAAACTGGACATGGCCGGGGCACGGGTAACAGGAAGCGAGCTATGAATCTTTACAACATCAAGGACAAGAGTGAACAGGTGAGCTTCGCCCAGGCGGTGCGTCAGGGTCTGGGCCGCGAGCAGGGGCTGTTCTTCCCAGAGACCCTGGAGCCGCTGGCCGATGTGGATGCCCTGCTGGATCTGCCGCTGGCCGAGCGCTCGGCCCGCATCCTGAGCCACCTGCTGGGTGACGAAGTACCGGCTGCCAAGGTGAGCGAGCTTATCGACGCCGCTTTCACCTTCCCGGCGCCCCTGGTGAAGCTCAAAGATGGCACCTATGCCCTCGAGCTGTTCCACGGCCCGACCCTGGCGTTCAAGGATTTCGGCGGCCGCTTCATGGCCCAGTGTCTGGCTGCGTTCAGAACCAATGACAAGATCACCATCCTCACCGCCACCTCCGGCGACACTGGTGCCGCCGTGGCCCACGCCTTCTACGGCCTGGAGGGGATTGAAGTGGTGATCCTCTACCCCAAGGGCAAGATAAGCCCCTTGCAGGAGGCGCTCTTCTGCACCCTGGGCGGCAACATCCGCACCCTCGCCATCGACGGTGACTTCGATGCCTGTCAGGCGCTGGTCAAGGATGCCTTCGACGATGAAGGGCTCAAGACCGCCATCGGCCTCAACTCCGCCAACTCCATCAACATCAGCCGCCTGCTGGCCCAGGTCTGCTACTACTTCGAAGCCGTGGCCCAGTTGCCGAAAGCCGATCGCGCCAAGGCGGTCATCAGCGTGCCGTCCGGCAACTTCGGCAACCTCACCGCGGGTCTCATCGCCAAGGCGCTGGGGCTGCCGGTGAAGCGCTTTATCGCCGCCACCAACGCCAACGACACCGTACCGCGCTACCTGAAAACCGGCCAGTGGGAGCCGCACCAGACGGTCGCGACCCTGTCGAACGCCATGGACGTGAGCCGCCCCAACAACTGGCCGCGGGTGGAAGAGCTGTGCCGTCGCAAGGGCTGGGCGCTGGAAACCTTGGGCTCAGGGATGCGTGATGATGCCCAGACCCGCGATGCGCTCAAACGCCTGCATCAGCTGGATTACCTGTGCGAGCCCCACGGGGCGATTGCCTGGGATCTGCTGAACGAGCAGCTTGGGCAAGACGAGGTTGGGGTCTTCCTCTGCACCGCCCATCCGGCCAAGTTCAAGGAGTCGGTGGACGAGATCCTGAATCTGGATGTGCCGCTGCCGGGCCCGCTCGCCAAGCACGCCGCGCTGCCGCTCCTGTCTCACGATCTGCCCGCAGACTTTGGCCGCCTCAAGGCCTTCCTGCTCGGTTAAGCCGTCATGAGATGCTGACGATCCCCCGCTTTTTCACGAGAGCGGGGGATTTTTTTATGTCCGGTATTGATGTCCGGTATAGGGCGGGTAGCCCGCCCTATACCCCTGAAACAAGGAGCACCGCATGAGCCCGCATCCCCTTCGTACCCTGATCGAGACCTGTGACGCCGCCATCTCCCGGCGCGACTTCGACGCCCTGATGACCTTCTACGCCGAAGACGCCGCCCTGGTGGTCAAACCCGGCATGGTGGTGCGCGGCATTCCCGCCATCCGCTGCGCCTTCACTGCCATCTCCGATTACTTTGACGGTCAGCTTGAGGTGACCCAGGGGGCCATGGAGGTGATCGAGGGGGCCGACAACGCCCTGGTGATCATGGAGACCCGGCTGCGCTACCCGGGCAGGGAGGGGTGGATTGATGAAACCCGGCGCGCCACCTATGTGTTTCGCAAAGAGCCCGATGGCCAGTGGCGTTGCACCATAGATAACTCCTATGGGACTTCATTGCTGGATGTAATCCTATAAGTGACAGACCGCTGCTGGATAAGCCGGACAACCATCTGGGTCACGCTTCGCGCCAACTGCTTATTCAGGTGCTGGCCGACTATCCGGGCACCTTGCTGCTGGTCTCCCACGATCCTGACTTTGTGGCCGGGGTGGGGGTTGAAAGGGAGTATTGGTTGGAGGGATAGGGGCTAAATCGTGAGCCAGCCAAGGAATGGCTGGCTCAGAAAGGGGAGTGTCCCAGATTGTTCTTGTAAGTGGCGGTCCGGTGGAGTGAATACAAGCTCACCCACTTTTGGAGCTTTGTACTTGATTCAATATATCGATAGCAAGATCTTCATTTCGATCAAAGCAAGACAAGATAATATCCCTATGTCGACAATTTCCTACGCCATGCAATGATGCCAGCTCTTTGATATATCTATCTGTAGACTCCATTAAGGAAAGTGCGAACAAGTATCCCACGAACAAAAAATGAAAATTTTAGTCATTTAATATCAATGGGTTACCAGTAAATGCTCTCGTGCCATATGACTTATTCGCACCTTCCCAAGTTATCAGGTAATCTCATTTCAGAACTATTGGAACACCAGACAGAATCCGGCAAACTTTCGTTGCTAATTAGCCTATCCATTTTTTAACCTTATTATCTTCAACGTTCACCTGCAAAATCGAGTGTTTCCGACCCCAACCCACGCTACCGCCCCTGGATTACAGCTTCCAATGCGCTCCATTAACCAGCGGGCGGGGCCCGGATGGTGCTGTAGGCGCCGAATGGCCAGCATCATGTACAGAACCTTAAGCGGCAAGCGAATTAATAATACCGTCTAACGTGTTGTTTTGCTTGGATTTTCTCTGCCTACTCTTTTTGCCGTTTTTGGATAAATACACCATTGCCCACTCCAACTTCTCTGTTATTTCCTGCCAC
>NZ_JALIHH010000086.1:0-7475 GCF_022869435.1 Aeromonas sp. LsrichE-8G | reverse complement strand
ACACGCCGTTTTAGCCTGTGGAGGCGTGGTGCAATCAGGCCGCCCGATGAAGCAGGAACCCGGTACTGCGCGAGCAGCTATCACCCAGTAATGGGAATCCCCCTCCTGTGACGCGAAGCGCTAAGGTGGGGGAGGATGTCAACAACGACATGAACATCCAGATCGCCACGGCCGCCGAGGAGCAGCACGCGGTCTCCGAGGAGATCAACAAGAACCTGGTGGCCATCCAGCAGATCGTCAGCGAGCTGACCGAGGCGTCCGGGGAGTCCAGCACCACCACCCGCGCCCTGGCAGGCACGGGTGACAAATTGCGCCAACTCGTCTCCCGCTTCCGTTACTAATCACATTTTTGCCGTCTGGACAGGATTTCCAGACGGCAAATTTGGGGATCGGCGCAGAATGTGTGAAAATCGCGCCATTCGTTCCTTTCGTTAGCCCCAACCCTATGAATGAGATCGTGAAAGGCAGTATCGATTTGATCCGTCAGCTCAACTACGGCCTGGTCTATGCCAGCCTGGAGGAGCACAAGGAGCTGTCCCGTACCGATCTGTCCCGTCTGACCGGCCTGTCGCCGGCCAGCATCACCAAGATCACCCGCGAGCTGCTGGACGGCGGCCTGGTGGTCACCTGCGGCGAGAGCTCGGTGGGGCGTGGCCGTCGCCAGACCCTGCTGCGCATCAACGAGCGCCGCTTCCAGTTTCTCTCCATGCGCCTGGGGCGCGGCTATGTGGACATGGCCCTGTTCGATCTCGCGGGTCACTCCCTGGCACGCCATCGCCATGTCTTCAACGAGGCGGAGCGTGCCGAGCTGCTGGCCAGCCTGGTGCGGGCCATCGAGGGCTTTTTGCCCAAGAAGGCGCTGCGTCTGGCCTGCATCGCCCTCTGCCTGCCTGGCCAGGTGGAGCGCCACTCCGGCATGGTCAAGCATTTTCCCTATTACGATCTGCGCAACTGGCCCCTCGGTCCCACCCTGCAGGAAGCCTTCTCGGTACCCGTGCTGGTGAGCGGCGACGTGCGCACCTGGATCCAGGCCGAGCGGGAGTGGGGCGCCGCCAGGAACTGCTCGGATGCGGTGCTGGTGTTCGTGCACAACGACATCGGGGTCGGCATGGTGGTCAATGGCCAGCTCATCGAGAGCGAGTCGGCTCTGCTCGGGGATCTCAGCCACCTGCAGCTCGAACCCTATGGCCAGCGCTGCTACTGCGGTGGCTTCGGCTGCGCCTGCACCCTCGTGACCAATCAGGCGCTGGAGGCGCAATATCGGGAGCTGCGCGAACGGATGCAGGAGTTCGATCTGCCCGAAAGCGTCACCATACGCGAGCTGTGCGAGCTGGCGCTGGCCGGCAACAGCCTGTGTCAGGACATCCTGCACCAGGCAGCAGGCCGCCTCTCCCGGGTGCTGGCGAACCTCATCTGCCTGCTCAATCCGGGCAAGCTGCTGCTCGGGGGGGAGATCACCCGGGCCGATCGACTGCTCTTCCCCATGTTGCACCAGTCCCTGGCAAGCCAGTTGCCCGCCGAGTACCTGGTGCGCCTGCAGATTGAATCCACCCACTTCTACGAAGATCCCACCAAACCCACCTCGGTGCAGGTGCACAAGGCCCTGCGCGATGGCAGTCTGCTGCTCGACTTGTTGCGAGGCGACAAGGAGGCATGAGGCTCGGGTTGCAAGGACGCTTCCTGCTCATTCTCTGTCTGGTCAGTCTGCTGCAACTGGTGTTGCTGAGCGGGGCCAGCTACTACTATGTCGCCGAGCAGCGCTACCGTGAGGTGGGGGATCAGGCCCTGGATGTGGCACGGCTGGTGGCGCGGGAGTCCGGCGTCATCGCCGGGGTGAAGCGGGCGGATACGGTCCGCCTCAATGCCCTGGTGGAGCGGATCCGCGCCGAGGTCGGGGCCAGCTACATCGTCATCGGGGACAGGCAGGCACGCCGCCTGGCGCACCCCAATGCGGACCGGATTGGCAAACCCATGGTGGGTGATGATCCCGAGCGTGCCCTGCAGGGGGAGGCCTATATCTCCAGGGCCCAGGGGTCCCTCGGGGTCTCGGTGCGCGGCAAGGGGCCCATCCGTGACGAGATGGGCAAGATCATCGGGGTGGTGTCGGTCGGCTATCTGGTGCGGGACATCGATGCGGATCTGCAGGACTATTTGCGCTTCGGCCTGGCCATGACCTTGCTCATCGTGCTGCTCAACAGTGTCGCCGCCGCCTGGCTGGCCCGGCGCTACAAGAAGGCGATTTTCGGCTTTGAACCCGAGCAGATGGGGCGTCTCTATGCGGAGCTAGACTGTACCCTGCGCACGGTGCGCGAGGGGATCCTCACCATCGACGAGCAAGGGCGCCTCACCTCTCTGAACCCCAACGGCATCAAGCTGCTGCGCCTGGACGACACCACTGCCCGGGCCGCTATTGGACAGCCCATCGGTCACCTGCTGCCGGGCAGTCGCATGCTCTCCATCCTGCAAGAGCAGACCCCCCAGTTTGACGAGGAGATCGTGCTCAACGGCCAGTCCCTCATCGTCAACCGGTTGCCGCTGGTGCGCGAGGGCAAGCTGATCGGCGCCGTGTCGAGCTTTCGGCGCAAGGACGAGCTGGCGGAACTCAGTGCCCAGCTCTCCCAGGTGCAGGCCTACAGCGATCTGCTGCGGGTGCAGACCCACGAGCACAACAACCAGCTTGGGACCATCGCTGGCCTCATTGAGCTCGGGGCCACCCGGGAGGCGCTCGCCTTCATCGGGCGGGAGGCGGCCACCGAGCAGACCCTGCTCGGCTTCCTGATGGGGGCCATCGCCAAACCCAAGGTGGCGGGGCTGCTGCTCGGCAAATACCACAGGGCCCACGAACTCGGTCTTGAGCTCGTGATCGATCCCGATGCCCGTCTGCACGACATTCCTGCCCGTGTCAGCGGTTCCCAGCTGGTAACGGTGCTGGGCAACCTCATCGACAACGCCTTCGAGGCGACCCGCCGCCACGGTGCGCCCTATCAGCCCATCCGGGTTTCCCTGAGCGAGCTGGGGCAGGATCTGGTGCTGGAGGTGGAAGACGGGGCTGGCGGCATCGACCCGCAGTTGGCGGACAGGTTGTTCGAACAGGGGGTCAGTAGCAAGCCCGAGCCAGGACACGGTATCGGGCTCTCCCTGGTGCGCAAGACCCTGGATGCCCTGCAGGGGGAGATCACCATCGAAGCCACGACGCAGGGAAGTTGCGTCGTCTGTTACATTCCCAAGGAGGTGTAAGTGATCAAGATCCTGATCGTCGAGGATGATCCCGCCATTGCCGAGATCCACCGCCGCTTCGTGCAGCGCCTCGCCGGTTTCGAGGTGCTGGGGGTGGCGCTCACCCTGTTCGATGCCAGGGAGCAGATAGGGATCCTCAAACCCGATCTGGTGCTGCTGGATGTCTGGTTGCCCGATGGAGAGGGGTTCTCGCTATTGAGAGAGCTGCGCCAGGCGGGGGCGAGTCTGGATGTGATCCTGCTCACCGCGGCGCGGGAAGCCGCTGCCCTGCAGGAGGCGATGCGCCTCGGGGTGGTGGATTTCATTTTGAAGCCCGTGGTGTTCGAGCGGCTGCGCGACACCCTGGAGAAGTACCGTCAGAGCATCGCCGCCCTGGCGGCGTTGGCCGACATCGACCAGCAGGCGGTGGACACCCTGTTCGGTACGCCGTTGCAGCAGGTGGCGGCAGAGGGACTGCCCAAGGGCATCGATGCTCTCACCCTGCAGCGGGTGCTGACGGCCCTGACTCCGGAGGCCGCCAGTGCCGAGGAGATAGGCTGCCGGATAGGGGTGAGCCGGACCACGGCGCGCCGCTATCTGGAATTTCTGGTGGGGCAGCAACTGGCGAGCCCCGAGCTCGAATATGGCACCGTCGGGCGGCCGGAGCGGCGTTACCGCAAGCCGTGATCCGGTCGTCCGGAACCTGTCGTCCAGACAAGAAAAGAGCGCCTTTCGGCGCTCTTTTTGTCAGGATTTGCTTCCCGTGGGCATCAAGGTCTCTACGCGTGATGGGGCAGGGTTCAGAGGTGGCAGAGGCTCATCGATTCAGTGGCTGGTGGCAAGCTCCCCCTTGGGGGCCCGGCGAGCCTGCCACCACTGCCAGACGGGCAGCAGCAACATGGTCAGGGTGATCACCGTGAAGGCGAGGGTGATGGGGCGCTCCCACAGGAAGCTCAGGCTGCCGTCGTTGATCACCAGGGCCCGGCGCAGGTTGTCCTCCAGCATACCCCCCAGGATGAAACCGAGCAGCATGGGGGCCATGGGGAAGGTGAGCAGGCGCAGGCCGATGGCGATCAGTGCAACGATGGCCATCACATGGATGTCCATGGTGTTGAAGGAGACCAGATAGACCCCGGTCAGGGAGAACAGCAGCACCATGGGGATGAGCACGGGGCGCGGCACCGCCAGTACCCGGGCCAGGTAGGGGATGAGGGGGAGGTTCAGGATCAACAGCACCACGTTGCCCAGATACATGGAGATGATCACCGACCAGAAGACGTCCGGATGCTCCATGAACAGACGCGGGCCCGGCTGGATGCCGTAGGCCACCAGGGCGCCCAGGATGAGGGCCGTGGTGCCGGAGCCCGGGATCCCCAGGGTCAGCAGGGGCACGAAGGAGCCGGTGGAGGCGGCGTTGTTGGCCGCTTCCGGGGCGGCCAGACCGCGCAGGCTGCCCTTGCCGAACTGCTCCTGGCGCTGTTTGCCGGCGATGTTGCGCTCGGTGCCATAGGCCATGAAGGCGGCGATGGTGGCGCCGGCTCCCGGCAGCACGCCGATGAGAAAGCCCAGCACCGAGGAGCGGGCGATGGGGGGCGCTATCTCTCTGACCTCTTCCTTGCTGAGCTTGAGGCTGCCGAGCTGCTGCATCTGCCTGGCCTCTTCCTCGCTGTTGTCCTTGCCGGGGCGCAGCACCGCCATCAGGATCTCCGCGAGGGCAAAGGTGGCCATGGCCAGCAGCAGGAAGGAGAAGCCGTCACGCAGATCCGGCAACCCGAAGGTGAACCTGTCTACCCCGACGCTGCGGTCGATGCCGATGGTGGAGATCATGATGCCGAACAGCGCCATGATCAGCGCTTTGAGCACCTGCCCCTTGCCGGCAAAGGCTGCCACGGCGGAGAGGCCCAGCACCATGAGGGCGAAGTAGTCCGCCGACTGGAAGGAGAGGGAGACCTTGGCCAGCAGGGGCGCCGCCACCATCAGCATGATGGCGGAGAGGGTGCCGCCGGTGAAGGAGGCGTAGGCGGCGATGGCCAGCGCCTTGCCCGCCTGTCCCTTGCAGGCCAGGGGATAGCCGTCGAAGGCGGTGACCACGGTGGCGGAGCAGCCGGGGGCGTTGATCAGGATGGAGGAGGTGGAGCCCCCGAAGATGGCGCCGTAATAGACCCCCGCCATCAAGATGATGCCGGAGGAGGGATCCAGGCCATAGGTGATGGGGATCATCAGGGCGATGGCGGTGACCGGGCCAAGGCCCGGCAACATGCCGATAAAGGTGCCGATGAAGCAGCCAAGCACCACCATCATCAGGTTGACCGGCAGCAGTGCAGTGCCGAGTCCTTGCAAGATTCCGTCTAACATGGTGACTCCTTAGAAACCGAGCAGGGTGAACAGGCGACCCGGCTCCAGATAGACGTTGAGCCCCTTGGTGAGCAGGGCCCAGAAACCGATGGAGAAGGGGACGCTGATCATCAGGCCGTAGCGCAGACTGGGCTCACCGAGCACCCGGATGCCCACACTCAGGAAGGCGATGGTCGAGAGCACGAAGCCAAACCAGGTGAGCCCCAATCCGTAAATGACCATGAGCCCGAGCAGGATGAAGACCCGGCGCCAGTCTCCCTCTTCCCGGCGCAGGGGCTCGCCCCCGGGGAAGAGCACCAGCAGCAGGGAGAGCAGCGTCCCGATCCCTGCCAGGGCATAGGGCAGGGTACTGGCGGTGAAGGGTTCGTATTCGTCGCCGGGGTAGCCCGGTATCTCGGTGGCGTAGTAGCCATAGGTGAGGGAGAGCAGCAGAAACAGCAGGCCCCCCAGTCGCTCCTTGGTGATGTTCATCTCTTGACTCCAACATGGGCGGCGGGCCTGCGCCCGCCTGCGATGTGACAACGAGGGTTACTTGATGAAGCCGAGCTCGCGCATCAGGCCGCCGATCTGCTGCTCCTGGCCGTCGAGGAAGGCGGTGAACTCGGGACCCGACTTGTAGAGGTTGGTCCAGCTGTTGCGGGTGCGGACCACTTCCCACTCCGGCTTGTCGTACATCTGCTTGAGCAGGGCGGCAAACTCGGCGGATTTCTCCGGGCTGATGGTGGGGGAGGCGAAGTAACCGCGCCAGTTGGCGAAGACGGTGGGGTTGTTCTGCTCGCTGAAGGTGGGGATCTGCTCCGCCCCCGGCAGGCGTTTGTCGGAAGTGACCCCGAGGATCCGCATCTGGCCTGACTTGACCGCTTCCATCGCCTCGCCAAAGCCGGTGGAGATGGCCTGGGTCTCTCCGGCCAGCACGGCGGCCATGGCGCTGCCGCCGGCATCGTAGGCGACGTAGCGCAGTTTGCTGGCGTCGGCGCCGGCATTCTTGAAGGTCAGGGCGGCGACCAGGTGATCCAGGCTGCCACGGGCGGAACCCCCGGCAATCTTCACCTTGGCCGGGTTCTCCTCGTAGGCGGCCAGCAGCTGGGCCCAGTTCTGATAGGGGGAGTCCGCCTTCACCGCCAGCGCCTGGTAGTCGGCGATGATGGCGGCCACCGGCGTCAGATCACGGAAGGACTGGGGCAGCTCCTTGGAGAGGGATTTGACGATGATGGGGGTGGAGTTGACCATCAGAGTCTTGTCGGACTGGGCCGAGGTCTCGATGAGGTGGGCGATGGCCTTGGCGCCGCCACCGGCGGACATGTTCTGGTAGGAGACGGTCTTGACCAGACCGGACTTGGCCAGCACTTCACCGGTGCCGCGGGCCGTGGTATCCCAGCCGCCGCCAGCGCCGCCCGGGATCAGGAAGTGGACTTCGTTGATCTGGGCGTGGGCGCCGACGCTCAGTGCGAGCAGACTACCGATCAGGGTACGCTTGAAGGTTCCTTGCAACATGGTGCTCTCCTTGTGATTGTTGCAAGAAGGTTAATTAATCATGTCTGACTGGAAAACAATCTGACCGTAATGGCTATTAAGGCTGTTGTGGCCATTGTGTTCATTCTGGTCATGGGCCGAAGAGGGGGGCGCGTATAGAAACGAGGCGCCCGTGAGCGCCTCGTCCGGCAAGGATCACTGGGTCGGTTTCGCCGCCGATGTGCTGATGTCCTCCTTCGCCTCCTGTTTCAGGGCATCGCTCGCCTGCTGGCGCAGAGCCACCTGCTCCATCTTAAATGCGAAAGGGGACTCCCTCCGACGTAGGTGGGAGAGGAATTTCGCCGGGGCGTCAGCCCCGCTGGTTTTGAATGTATTGCTTGATCACCTCTAACGGCGCACCGCCGCAAGAGCCCGCAAAGTAAGAGCGTGAC
>NZ_JALIHH010000085.1:0-293 GCF_022869435.1 Aeromonas sp. LsrichE-8G | reverse complement strand
GACCGTCTGTTGCAAATGACGGTCTCGCCTCAGGCTCGCAAGAAAAACCCGGCGTTGCCGACACACTGGCAAGTTCGCGCAGTGACCTATGAGGTGGCAGGCAAGGAGAAAACGGTCTTTACCTCCCTGCCCGTGGCGCGATTCAGCGCAGCTCAGGTGGCGACCCTGTACCACGAGCGCTGGGAAATCGAGCTGGGATACCGGGATATCAAAAGCGCGATGCAGCACAACGCCATCACGCTGAGAAGCAAGAAAGTGGACTTGGTCTATCAGGAGCTGTGGGGATTGCTGCT
>NZ_JALIHH010000084.1:0-359 GCF_022869435.1 Aeromonas sp. LsrichE-8G | reverse complement strand
AGCCTGAGGCGAGACCGTCATTTGCAACAGACGGTCACCGTCGCCATAGCGCTCAAGTTCCGTGTATACCAGCCCCTTGCGTTCCGGGATGAGCCAGTGACGGTCGGTGTCTTCGGCCTGAATACGCAGCAACAGGTCGGCACCGAAGAAGCCTTTATCCAGCAGGGTCACTGACTTGTCCGGCAATGAGTGAATGAACTCGCTGGCCAGGGGGATTTCCCCTTTGCGGTACGGGCTGATGGCCGCGTTGGCAATGACATGCGAGCGGACATTCATGAGCGTGACCAACCGCAGCATCGGGTAGGGTGTCTGCCGGTTGGTTGAGGTGTTACCCGAGCCGAAATGTGCTCTGAGTTCAG
>NZ_JALIHH010000083.1:0-13302 GCF_022869435.1 Aeromonas sp. LsrichE-8G | reverse complement strand
CTAATCGCAGCTTCAAGGATTACGACGACATCCTTGATGCCTGCACATCGGCCTGGAAGCACTTTATTGCCGATGTGGAGCGGGTGATGTCACTTTGTAGCCGAGATTGGATAAAACTGACCTAATGTTTAATCCGATTGGTATTACCCCCACGAACTCGACCAACTACGATGATGCACTGAACGAGGCAATCAAAGCCTTTGGCGATACAGGTAAACTCGCTAATGCGCAAAATGTCTCTTACTTCATGTCGGATGGTCTGCCAAATGCCAACTCGTTGAGCGGTACCCCCGCCACAGTTCCTGATGGCAACAACTCGCTTGGCGGTGGAAACGGGATCGATGGTGACGGCACGACACTGAGCGGTGAAACCAAGGACTGGGCCGATTTCCTGACGGCGAACAACATCAATTCGTACGCGCTCGGGATGGGCTCGGGAGCGACCCAGTCTGCACTGGATCCCATTGCCTACAACGGGGTCAGTGGTGCCAGCCCGGCAAATACCACCGCAGTGGTGGTGACTGACTTCAGCCAACTGACCGCGACCCTTTTGAGCACCGTGGTAGCTCCGCCCCTGGCAGGACAACTGATCAACGGGGTAGCGGCGAGTGCCGGGGCCGATGGTGGCTGGCTCAATGCCATTACCTTGGGAGGGGTGACTTATACCTACAACCAGAAGACGGACTTCGCCGGCGTCTCGGGAGGGACATCAGCCGGGACCTTCAATACAACGACCAACGAATGGACCATTACACTTGCAGGCGGCATCCTCAAGGTGGACATGGACAACGGCGCCTACACCTATACTCCGCCGTCATCCATTCCGGTCGGGGGGATAAACCAGGTCGTAGGTTACAGTGTGATAGACAACGATGGGGATACTGCGTCCAGCACCTTGTCCATCGTTATCAACCCGGCGGTCGGTCCTACCGTAGTTCGTGATGACTTTATCATCACCAACCAGGACCCGGCGACCATTCCGGATTGGGCTCTGCTTGCCAATGACACCGGGCCTCTGGCTGCGACCCAGATGATCACGGGCGTCTCGGGAGCTGTGGGAGGGACCGTCACAGACAATGCAGGCTCGGTAACATTTGATGATACCTCCGGCAATGCGACTCCCAACTCTTACGAGGGTTCGTTCAACTACACCAATAGCACGACCACAGATACGGCCAAGGTGTATGTGGATGTGCAGAGCGGTTTGACACTTACCGGGAGCTATCTCGACGAGATCCTTATTGGGGGATCTGGAAACGATACGCTCAACGGCAATGCCGGGAACGACATCCTGCTTGGAGGACTCGGTAACGACACCTTGAATGGTGGTGAGGGCAATGATCTCCTGATCGGTGGCGCTGGCAACGATACCCTGAACGGCGGCAACGGCAATGATACGGCCAGTTACTTCGACAGCGCTGCTGGGGTCACGGTTACAGTCAATGGTGCCAGTCAGAATACCGGAGGGGCAGGGACAGACAGCCTGAGCAACATGGAAAATCTGGTAGGGTCCATGTTCAACGACAGCCTGACCGGCGATGGTAATGCCAACGTCTTGAGCGGACTGGCAGGTAACGACATCTTGAGTGGTGGTGGTGGCGACGACCTGCTGATTGGGGGTACCGGCAGTGATACCCTGACTGGTGGGGCTGGCAAGGATACCTTCAAATGGATGGCAGGTGATGCAGGAGGCACGGATACCATCAAAGACTTCACCACGGGGGCCAATGGAGATGTTCTGGACCTGAGTGAACTGCTCAGTGGTGAGCATGCCGATGCGAGCACACTGGATCACTATCTTACCTTTGCTCCTGGTCCGGGCAGTGGCAAGTCGACACTGACCATTGATCTGGATGGAGCGGGAAGTGGCACCACGACTCATACCATCCTCTTTGACAACGTGGATCTGACGGCTGGCAAATCCAATCTGCAGATCATTCAGGATCTGCTGGATCAGGGCAACCTCAAGGTCGATCCGTAAGCAGGGTATGGGGGCCGGGTGTGCCCGGCCCCTGTTATTTGATGGAGTGGGCAGATAAGATAGCTGCAGTATCAGGAGAGGGTCACCATGCAGTCATTCAACTGGGTCGACATCGACGGCATTCGCTATAGCTGGAACGGGCAGGACAATATCGTCTGCACCGGCCGCTTTGGCTATCAGGCCACGATGACGGGTGACACGCTCAACGGTCTGGAGCTGGAGAGCGAAGATGGTGAGGTGGCGGGGTTGCTGAATGTGGACTTTGCCGCTTCTCGTATCAGCTTCACGCCGGCAGAGGATGCGCCCCTGCCCCATATGATGGTGCTGGTCGGCCATGAGTGGGGGCAGCAGGAGTATTCGTTGCAGAGCCTGAGCGATACCTCCTTGCAGGGGCTGCTCAGCCACGGTGAGGAGCTTGACTGGGGGGGGCTGGCCGTCGTGACGACGTCCGAGCCGAATCTGCCATCACAAGGTCATGTTCTGTCGTGGGATTCGTTCCACTTTGAGGATGAATCGCTGTTTGGCAGCCCGGCGCCTGCTTCCGTGATGACAAGCCATGGCAATTCAGGAGGAGGGGAGATCAGCATCAATATCGACATGACCAATCAGGTGCTGGACCAGATCCCGCCGACACACGATATATGAATCCCAATCGACGACATGCATAATGACCTCCATCTAAATGATGGAGGTTTTTTTATGTGGCGTCCCCTTCTTACCCTGTCCGCGCTGGTTGTCAGTGCTCCGTTGCTTGCCATCGAGGTTCCTCAGGCCCCCCATCTGGTCGTCAGTGGCTATGCGGAGCAGAAGGCTGAACCAGACATGCTGACGCTCAATGTCGCCGTCACGGCACTGGAGAAGCAGGGCATCAAGGCCAAACAGCAGGTAGATACCAAGGTAGCAGCCTTCTTTGGCCAGCTGGAGAGCCTCGGCATCAAGCGCAGCGACGTGGAGGCTGGCAATCTGGTGATCTCCCCCGAGTACCAGTACCCCCAGAACAAGCAACCCGAAATGGTGGGTTACCGTGCCCAGCGTCAGCTGGCGGTCAAACTCTACCAGCTCGACAAGTTGAGCCAGCTGATGGACACCGCCCTCAAGGCGGGTCTGGAGTCCGTGACCCAGATAGAGTACGGCCTGAAGTCACCACAGGTCATCAAGGAGCAGGCCCGGCTTGGTGCTGTTGCTGATGCCACGAGCAAGGCGGAATCCCTGGCCAAGGCTTTCGGCATGAAGCTTGGCAAGGTATATAGCGTTGAATACCGCAACAGTTCCCCCATGCCGGTCTATACCCGTGCCATGAAGGCTGCGGCAGCCCCTGCCGCCGACATGATGGAAAACAGCTATCAACAGCAGCAGATCAGCATCACTGACAATGTAGAAGCCGTCTTCCTGCTGGAATAACACAGCCCCTTTGTCCATCACTCAAACCCGAGGCAACCCCTCGGGTTTGTCATTGCAGGGGCTGGCAGGACAAGTGAGCCGCGAATTGGGTCAGGTGAAACGGGAATGGAATAAAAAATGCCGGTCAGTGACCGGCATTTTTGTTGGAGGAGGCTTGATGCCTAGCCCAGGTTGGTAGCCAGCTTGCGTTGGCTCTTCTGTTTGAGCAGATAGCCGATACCGAGTACCAGGACCCAGGCCGGGATCAGCTCGACCGAGATGCGGGTGCCGTCGTTCATGTACATGATCACCAGGATGGCGGCCATGAAGGCGAGGCAGAGGTAGTTGCCAAACGGGCTCCACAGTGCCTTGAACTTGGTGGTGACGCCTTCTGCAGCCTTCACCTTGCGGAACTTGAGGTGCGCCAGGCTGATCATGGCCCAGTTGATGACCAGGGCGGAGACCACCAGAGACATCAGCAGACCAAAGGCCTTGCCCGGGATCAAATAGTTGATGAGCACGCACAGCAGGGTGGCCGCGGCCGAGATGGTGATGGCGGTCAGGGGCACGCCGCTCTTGTTAGTCTTGAGCAGGGCCTTGGGGCCGTTGCCCTGCTTGGCCAGGCCAAACAGCATGCGGCTGTTGCAGTAGACGCAGCTGTTGTACACCGACAGCGCGGCGGTCAGCACCACCAGGTTAAGTACGTTGGCTACCAGGTTGCTGTCGAGCGCATGGAAGATCATCACGAACGGGCTGCCGCCTTCCACTACCTTGCCCCAGGGATAGAGGGAGAGCAGTACGGTGAGGGCACCGATGTAGAAGATGAGGATGCGGTAGATCACCTGATTGGTGGCCTTGGGGATGCTCTTCTCGGGATTGTCCGCTTCTGCTGCCGTGATGCCGACCAGCTCCAGACCGCCGAAGGAGAACATGATGAAGGCCATTGCCATCACCAGCCCGCCGACGCCGTTGGGGAAGAAGCCACCCTGGGCCCAGAGGTTGCTGACCGTGGCCTCGGGGCCGCCGCTGCCGGAGAACAGCATCCAGCCGCCGAATCCGATCATGCCGAGAATGGCGACCACCTTGATGATGGCGAACCAGAACTCCATCTCGCCGAACGCCTTGACGTTGGAGAGGTTGATGGCGTTGATCAGCACGAAGAAGAAGGCCGCCGACATCCAGGTCGGGATCTCGGGCCACCAGTACTGGACATAGATGCCGACTGCCGTCAGCTCGGCCATGCTCACCAGCACATAGAGCACCCAGTAGTTCCAGCCGGAGGCGAAGCCGGCGAAGTCACCCCAGTACTTGTAGGCAAAATGGCTGAATGAACCGGCAACCGGCTCTTCCACCACCATCTCGCCCAGCTGGCGCATGATGAGGAAGGCGATGAAGCCGCCGATGGCATAGCCCAGCAGCACCGCAGGGCCCGCCATCTTGATGGTGTCGGCAATGCCGAGGAACAGGCCTGTACCGATGGCACCGCCCAGTGCGATAAGCTGGATATGGCGGTTTTTCAGACCGCGCTTGAGCTCGTCGCCGTGTTGTTGAAGATCCATGCTTCCTTCCTTACGTCGCTGAAATCACTCGGCTCGCGTCCCGTCAGCCACAGCACTTCCTCTGCCTGGCGCGGCATCTTGTGCCGAAAACGTGACGAAATCCGTATTTATATCGTTACGGTTTGCCGCTGGCTGTTTTTTGTAGCGGCTACCAACCCGAGCAGAATAGTGATAATCGACCATTCATGCACCTGTTTTCCTCATCATCGGCTGCTATTTTGTGCGACATGCAGGTTTTTCATGATCTGGAAAGGGGTTTTTAGAGTGGTTGCTGGTTTTGTGTTCCGATGGATTTCCATCTATTGACTAAGTCTGGTTTTCATGGCCTTGTTGCCCTTTGATAAAAAGGGACTCATATGATGGAGCGTATTGTCGGTGGCCTGGTGATGGTCGTGCTCTGGTTCGGGATCTGGCTATCCCCCATGTTGCTGACGATGGCGATGAGCAGCCTTGTTGTCTGGGGCTGGTTGGGAGCGGATTACCTGGTGAACCACATCGCCATGGTGCTCATCCTTGCTGCCGGGATGGGGCTGGTGCCAGCCTGCTGGCTGAGCGAGCGAGTCCGCAAGGGCAGGGGACTCATTAATTTTCACGGCATGTTGATGAACAACAAGGAACTCAACAAGCCCTGAGCCTGCTTGCCCCGCGAGTGATGGGATGCCAGCGATGATGCTGGCATCATTTTTTCATCCTGTTCTTCTGTTTCGTTATCTTGCCACTCCTCTGTATCATGGTGCGTTGTGCTGTCGCAGCCTTGCAGGTTAGCAGAGCTGGCGGCGAAGGCCGGTTGCTTCCAGGATCTTGGCGCTGATCTCCTCGACCGAGTGGGAGCTGGTATCGAGGAAGCGGATCGCCTCCTGGCGGAACAGCCTCTCGACGCTGGCCAGCTCCTGTTTGCATTGATCAAGCGAGGAATAGCGGCTGTTGGCGCGGCGCTGGTTGCGGATCTCGTGCAGCCGCTGCGGCATGATGGTGAGGCCGAACAATTTGTGGCGATTGGCCTTGAGGGCGGCGGGCAGCTCCAGCGATCCCATGTCCTGCTCGATAAAGGGATAGTTGGCGGCGCGAATGCCAAATTGCAGTGCCAGATAGAGGCTGGTCGGTGTCTTGCCGCAACGGGAGACCCCGATGAGGATGATGTCTGCCTCGTCATACTCCCTGGTGGTGATGCCATCGTCGTTGGCCAGCGCAAAGTTGACCGCTTCGATGCGATCGTCGTAAAGCTTGCGGTTTTCCATGCCATGGGTGCGATGCAACCTGGGTTCGGCCTTGATACCGAGCTCCTGTTCGAGAGGGCTCACGAAGGTGTTGAGAAAATCGTGGCTGCTGGCCTGGGCCTTGAGCACCTCTTCACGCACCATGGGGTCGACGATGGTGTGAAACAGGATGGGGCGCACCCCGGTCTGGCGAAACTGCTCGTCAATGCGTGCCCGTACCTGGCGCGCTTTTTCCTGGGTCTCGACAAAGGGGATGGTGACCTGTTCGAAGGCCAGGGGAAACTGGCTCAACACGGCGTGGCCGAAGACTTCGGCGGTGATGGCGGTGCCGTCGGATACATAGAATACGGTGTGCACTGCGGACTCCTGTGGTGCGCTCCAGGGGGCGGCGAGAAATAAGTATCTCTCGAAACCATATCGTTTTTGTCAACAGATCTGCCATGCCCAAGTTGTGAACTCGCTTGCAAACCTGAGTCGTTACCTTTTTGTGTCGCTATTGTAGAATGCCTGTGTCAAACGACCATCCCCAACTCTTGCTCGGGGATTTTTTTGGCAATAAATAGAAAACGTTTTCATTGTCGTTGGCAACAGACACTAACAAAAACACACGACTTGGCACAGCAGGTGAATTGTCACCCTGGCCCCCCAACCTGGAGACATGCAAATGCAACAGTACGTACTCTGGTACGAACAGCTCGGTATGCAGGACGTTGAACGCGTCGGCGGCAAGAATGCATCCCTTGGCGAGATGATCAGCAACCTCTCGGGGGCCGGCGTGTCCGTGCCGGGCGGGTTTGCGACCACGGCCTTTGCGTTTAACGAGTTTCTGGAGTTAAGCGGCCTCAACGGCAAGATCCATGATCTGCTCGACAGTCTGGATGTGGATGACATCGCCGCCCTCAACCGGGCCGGTCAGCAGATCCGCGACTGGGTGGTGGAAGCGCCCTTCCAGCCCGCTCTGGAGCAGGCGGTGCGTGAGGCCTACGACAAGCTGAGCGCCGGGCTCGAGGCATCCTTTGCCGTGCGCTCCTCTGCCACTGCGGAAGACATGCCGGATGCGTCGTTTGCCGGTCAGCAGGAGACCTTCCTCAACGTGCGCGGTATCGATGCCGTCATGACGGCCATCAAGCATGTGTTTGCCTCTCTGTTCAACGATCGCGCCATCTCCTACCGGGTCCATCAGGGCTATGACCACAAGGGGGTCGCTCTCTCCGCCGGGGTACAGCGCATGGTGCGCTCGGATCTCGCTGCCTCAGGCGTCATGTTTACCCTGGACACCGAATCCGGCTTCAACGACGTGGTCTTCATCACCGGCGCCCAGGGCCTGGGCGAGATGGTGGTGCAGGGGGCCGTCAACCCGGACGAGTTCTATGTGCACAAGCCGACCCTCAAGGCCGGGCGCCCTGCCGTGGTGCGCAAGACGCTGGGCTCCAAGCTCATCAAGATGACCTACTCCGGGGATGCCGGTCATGGCCGTCAGGTGAAGGTGGTCGACACCACCGATGCCGAGCGCAACCGCTTCTGCATCACGGACGAGGAAGTGATGGCCCTGGCAAAGCAGGCCCTCATCATCGAGCAGCATTACGGTCGCCCGATGGACATCGAGTGGGCCAAGGATGGTCAGGATGGCAAGCTCTACATCGTTCAGGCCCGTCCGGAAACCGTGCGTAGCCGCCAGGAAGCCAATACCCTCGAGCGCTTTGCCCTCAAGCAAACCGGCAAGGTGCTGATCGAGGGGCGCGCCATCGGCCACAAGATTGGCGCGGGTCCGGCCCGTGTCATCTCCTCCATCAGCCAGATGGATGAAGTGCAGCCCGGCGATGTGCTGGTCACCGACATGACCGACCCGGACTGGGAGCCCATCATGAAGCGCGCTTCCGCCATCGTCACCAACCGGGGTGGACGCACCTGTCACGCCGCCATCATCGCCCGGGAGCTTGGCATTCCGGCAGTGGTGGGTTGCGGCAACGCCACCGACCACATCCAGGATGGTCAGCTCATCACCGTCTCCTGTGCGGAAGGGGATACCGGCTTCATCTATGACGGCGAGCTCGATTTTGACGTGGCGGTGACCGAGGTGGGCAACATGCCGCGCCTGCCCATCAAGATCATGATGAACGTCGGCAATCCGGACCGCGCCTTCGATTTTGCCCAGTTGCCGAATGCCGGTGTGGGCCTGGCCCGCCTCGAGTTCATCATCAACCGCATGATCGGGGTCCACCCCAAGGCGCTGCTGGAGTTCGATCAGCAGACCCCGGAACTCCAGGCCACCATCACCGGGATGATCGCGGGCTACGAGAGCCCCAGGGAGTTCTACGTAGCCAAGCTGACGGAAGGGATCGCCACCCTGGCGGCCGCCTTCTGGCCTGAGCGGGTCATCGTGCGGATGTCGGACTTCAAGTCCAATGAGTACGCCAACCTGGTGGGGGGCCGTGGTTACGAACCCCATGAAGAGAACCCCATGATCGGTTTCCGTGGTGCGTCGCGCTACATCGCCGACAGCTTCCGCCCCTGCTTCGCCCTCGAGTGCGAGGCGATGAAACGGGTGCGGGATGTCATGGGGTTGACCAACGTCGAGGTGATGATCCCCTTCGTGCGTACCCTGGGTGAGGCGGAGCAGGTGGTGGAGATACTGGCCGAGAACGGCCTGCGCCGTGGCGAGCGCGGCCTGAAAGTCATCATGATGTGCGAGCTGCCCTCCAATGCGCTGCTGGCGGACAAATTCCTCGAGCACTTCGACGGCTTCTCCATCGGCTCCAATGACATGACCCAGTTGACCCTGGGGCTGGATCGGGACTCCGGGCTCATCGCCCACCTGTTCGACGAGCGCAACGAAGCGGTCAAGGCGCTGCTGGCCATGGCCATCGCCGCCGCCCGCAAGGCGGGCAAGTACGTGGGGATCTGCGGCCAGGGGCCGTCCGATCACCCGGACTTCGCTGCCTGGCTGGTCGAGCAGGGGATCGATTCCGTGTCGCTCAACCCCGATACCGTGGTCGACACCTGGCTCTATCTGGCCGAGCAGCACAAGGCCGGCTAAACCCGTCCCCGCTTTTTGATGACACGGCGCCGCAATGGCGCCGTTTTTGTCTGCGCCCCCCTTTTTCTGTTACAAGGGGAATGCGCAAGGCGCTCCGCACCCATCACAGGACGATCCCATGACCTCATTGCAGTGGCAATCCGCCACCCTGGCCCTGCGTGGCCACCACACCCTGGTTATTACCGAACTCTGTCTCACCCCGCAGGCCTGCTGGGCCTTCGTCGGCAGCAACGGCAGCGGCAAGACGGCGCTGGCGTCGGCCCTGTGCGGCGAGCTGGTCGTGCGTGCCGGAGCGGTATCGGGTCGAGTCCGGGCCGAGCGACTCTCGTTCGAGTCGCAGCAACAGCTGGGGGAGCTGGACTGGCAGCGGCGCAATACCGACATGCTGGGGGAAGAGGAGGAGGCGGGGTATCGGGTATCGACCCTGATGCTGGAGGCGGGGGGCGAGGAGCATGAGGCACGCGCGCTGCTGGCCCGTTTTGGCATCGAACCCCTGTGGGATCGCCCCTATCGCTACCTCTCGAGCGGGGAAGGGCGCAAGCTGCTGCTGGCTCGCGCCCTGCTGGGGCGACCCGAGCTGCTGGTGCTGGACGAACCCTTCGATGGCCTGGATCAGGGGGCCAGGGCTTCTTTGATGATGTTGCTGGCCGACCTGGTGTCA
The DNA here is from genome assembly GCF_022869435.1 of Aeromonas sp. LsrichE-8G. Taxonomy (NCBI): domain Bacteria; kingdom Pseudomonadati; phylum Pseudomonadota; class Gammaproteobacteria; order Aeromonadales; family Aeromonadaceae; genus Aeromonas; species Aeromonas sp. LsrichE-8G. The sequence goes on along the minus strand of NZ_JALIHH010000083.1, from coordinate 3,467 downwards.
GAGGGGCTGCGCCTGGTGGTGATCGTCAATCGTTTTGACGAGATCCCCCCCTTTGCCACTCACCTCGGCCTGCTCGGCGAGTGTCGTCTGCTGCTGGCGGGTGAGCGTGAGGCGGTGCTCGGTAGCCAGGAGGTGGCCCAGCTGGCACGGGCCGAAACGGTATCCCCCCGTTTGCCGCCCCCGCTGACGATACCCGAGCCCTTGCCTCCCGGCCCTCGGGTCGTCATGAAAGCCATGCGTATCGCTTACGGGGATCAGGTGATCATCGACGGGCTCGACTGGACCATTGACGAGGGGGAGCACTGGCAACTGGTGGGACCAAATGGGGCTGGAAAGTCGACCCTGCTCTCCCTCATCACCGGGGATCACCCGCAAGGTTACAACAATGAGCTCCATCTGTTCGGACGGCGGCGGGGCAGCGGCGAGAGCATCTGGGAGATCAAGCGCCACATCGGGCTCGTGAGCCCGGCGCTGCATCTGGACTATCGTGTCAGCTGCCCGGTGCAGACAGTGATCCTCTCCGGTTTCTACGACTCCATCGGGCTTTATACCCGGCCGGGGGATCGTCAGCTGGCGCTGGCCAACCAGTGGCTGGCCCTGCTGGGGCTGGCCGATCAGGGGGCGCAGCCTTTCCACTCTCTCTCTTTCGGTCAGCAGCGACTGGTGCTGATCGCCCGTGCCCTGGTCAAGCATCCGCCGCTGCTCATCCTGGACGAACCCCTGCAGGGACTGGATCCCCTCAACCGTCACCTGGTGCGGGAGATGGTAGCGCGCCTCGTGGGCGAGGGAACCCAGCTATTGTTCGTTTCCCATCATGCCGATGATGCGCCCCCCGGTCTGACCCACAGGCTGAGCTTCGTGCCAAGGGAGGGGGAAGGATACGACTATCTGCAGGAGCGTCTGGGGGGCTGAGCCGTCCGGGCGGCATGGTCAGAGAGGGGCCGGTTCGGCGAGGAGCGGCGGCATCCCCAGCAGCGTCCACCACAGCCCGAAGAAGAGCATGATCCCCAGCCAGAGCCAGGCCAGATAGTGACGGGTGGCGGCCATCCCCGTCACAGTCACCATGAATGCCGCCCCGAAGGCGATGAGGGCGAACAGAAAGGGCGCCATATTGTCCATCATGGCGGTCATTTCACCAGGGAGAGGATCTGGCGAAATGCCGGATGGCGGCAGTCCCCCATCAGCTCATAGAGGCACATCTCCACCGAGGTGAGGGCGGCGCCCCGGGCCGCCAGCTGAGCGATGGCGAGATCCCGGTTGGCAAGGGTGCGAGACGACACCGCATCCACCACCAGCGAGACCCGGGCGCCGCTGGCGAGAAGCCCCTGCACGCTCTGGTAGACGCAGATATGGGTCTCGATGCCACATACCAGCCAATGCTCGATCCCGCTTTCGGCCAACGCGGTCGCCACAGTGGGCTCCCCCAGGGCGCCGAAGCTGTATTTGGGCAGCACAAGATCGCCTGCCTGCAGCGATTGCAATTCGGGCACGGTGGCACCGAGCTTGTCCGGGTTCTGCTCCAGCCAGACAACCGGCAGCCCCAGCACCCTGGCCCCTTGCACCAGCCTGGCGGTATTGGCAATCAGGGCGTCGCTCTCCTCGACCAGGCGGGCCAGCTTGCCCTGGATATCGACCACCAGCAGGCCGGTGGTGTTTTGCTCAAGCATGAATGTCTCCTTGTTTGTGGCGGACAGCCTCGCCTGAAGGCTTTCGTTAGCTGACTGAGTGGCGCTGCTTCACTCGCTTGCCGTGCCTGGGCATTCAAGGTAGGTCATCGCCTCGATGTTGTTGCCATCGGGATCGCGCAGGAAGGCGGCGTAGTAATTGGGGGCATAGTGGGGACGCAGCCCCGGCAGCCCATTGCAGGCAAAACCTGCCTTGATCCCCGCGTGATGGAACGCATCCACCTGGGTCGCGTCGTCGGCCCTGAATGCGAGATGGCAGGAGGCGCCCTGCTGCCCCCGCTCAATCAGGAAGCCCACGTGATCGCTGCCCATCAGGCCAAAACCGGCCGCCGTCTCATCAGACCATTTGAGTTCTATCAAAAGAGGAGCCAACACGGTGGCGTAGAAGTGCTGACAGGAGTCAAAACGCACCACCTTGATTTCTACATGATCGAACACGGTGACTCCTTGTGTTGCCTGGGTGTAGAGCAGCCCATCAGGACCTTATGGGAACCCGTTGAAATGGGTATCGAATGACCACAATAAGCCAGTTTGACGCCAGGCAGGGAGAGGGCAAGGCGCATAACTGCGCGCTCTGTCAAAGATTTTTCATCCAGTTGCGGGATGCGCTTTGCTTCGTGCTGGCCAAGCTTGCCCGGTTTTGTTGCTTGGCGAAGGCTACGAGCTCTGTTATGGTGTGCTCAGTTAGCCGTTTGGATGGCTAGATGGTTGTGCGCTGACTGCATGTTCGCGCCCCCGACCGCTCACCGTTTTGATGATCATGTTGACAGGGAGTTATTATGCAACGTCGTTCCTTCTTCACCCTTTCCGCCCTGGCGTTGCTCGCCAGCAGCCTGCCGCTGTCCGCCTTTGCCATCGATGAGGCGAAGAAAGAGATCGTCATTGGCACCACGGTTGGCGACTTTGCCGACATGGTGACCGACTCTATCAAGCCGCAGCTCGAAGCCAAGGGCTACAAGGTCAAACTGGTGGAGTTCACCGATTACGTGACCCCCAACATCGCCCTGGCGGACGGGTCGCTTGACGTCAACTGCTTCCAGCACAAGCCCTATCTGGAGAGCTTCGCCAAAGACCGGGGTCTCTCTCTGGCGCCCATCACCCAGGTGCCGACCGGCCCCATGGGGCTCTACGCCGGCAAGCTGGGGGATCTGAAGGCGGTGAAAGAGGGAAGCACGGTCGCCATCCCGAACGACCCCACCAACCAGGCGCGGGCGCTGCTGATGTTGCAGGATCTGGGCTGGCTGAGCCTCAAGGAGGGGATCAATCCCCTCAAGGCGAGCGAGTTCGACGTGGTGAAGAACCCCCACAACCTCAAGCTGGTGCTGCTGGAGGCGGCGCAGCTGCCGCGCTCCCGTGAGGATGTGGATTTCTCCGTCATCAACGGCAACTTTGCCGCCTCAAGCGGGATCCCGTTCAGCTCCGGCCTCTTCCTCGAGCGCAGCTATGACTTCATCAACTGGGTGGTGGTAAAGAGCGCCGATGCGGGCAAGCCGTTTGCCAAGGATGTGGCGGCCGCCTACAACTCCCCTGAATTCAAGGCTTATGCCGCCAAGCGCTTCGTCGGCTACAAGTATCCCGAGGGCTGGCAGCAGAAGGGGTGAGTGGCGTACAAGCGATAAAAACGGGCACCCAGGTGCTAATGCCGATCAGTTAAGGATCCATTGACCGATCCTCAGGCTGTGTAAGAATCCGAAACTCCTTGTTGGGTTTCGGATTTTTTTATGCGTATCGACCAAGCTCTCGACTTCATTCACGCCTGTCCTCCCGGAAAGTTTGAGTCCC
>NZ_JALIHH010000082.1:0-3384 GCF_022869435.1 Aeromonas sp. LsrichE-8G | reverse complement strand
ACCTTAACGGGAGAATCGATGAGAAAACAGGGCGCCAACTTGACCGATGCCGATCAGGCGGAGTAAAAGGAAGACGCTATAAACGCGGGCAGAAAAAAAGTGATCGGCATGATGTTATTGGCTGATCGACATGATGTTATTAGCCATCAGTTCCAAAGCGTTGGTGCAGGATGAGTTTGCGCGAGCGGTGCGTGGGCACTGGGCCATCGAAAATAGCCTGCACTGGGTGCTGGACGTCACGATGGGCGAGGATGATTGCCCGATTTATCGCGGTGATGCCGCAGAGATTTTGGCGTGCATCCGGCACATGGGGCTGAACATGCTCAGGGCCGAGACTTCACGCAAGGCGAGCGTAAGACGGAAGCAAAAAATCGCAGGAATGAGCAGTGAATATCTGGAAACGGTACTCAATGCGGGTCTCAAAAAACTGGGTGAAATTTAACAAAATGTTCACGCTCTCACCCTGAACGGTATCCCAAGGCGCTGTGCGGGTGGTGTTCGTTATAATGCTCAAACGCGATGGCCAAATTGCCTACCGCTGTTCGGCTATCTGGTTTCGGCATCATCTCGATATAGTCTCGCTTCATCGTCTTCACGAAGCACTCCGCTATACCGTTGCTCTGTGGGCTTCTCACCGCAGTCGTTTTGGGCTCCAACCCGATTTCTCGTGCAAACGCGCGGGTCTCATGGGCTCGATACGCCGAACCATTATCAGTCAGCCACTCCACCGGTGATGCCGGCAACGCATCCCCGAAGCGACGCTCAACAGACCTCAGCATGACATCTTGCACCGTGGCACTGTCGTAACCCCCGGTACTGGCAGCCTAGTCCAAGGTTTCCCTGTCACAGCAGTCCATGGCGAACGTGACTCGTAGTTTTTCACCGTTATCGCAGCGAAACTCGAAGCCATCTGAGCACCAACGTCGATTGCTCTCCTTGACGGCAACACGCCCCTGATGTGCCCGCTGGGTCAATGGTGCAGCCGGTTTTCTTTCCAGCAACAGGCCATGATCGCGCATGACGCGATATACCCGTTTGGCGTTTACCACAGGCTGTCGTGTTGCCTCTGACCGACGCCGTAACAGCGCCCAGACTCGACGATAGCCATAGGAGGGAAGCTCAGCCATCGCCTCCATGATCCGGCCAAGTAAGGCAGCATCATCATGCAGGCGATGATGACGACCATCTTGCCAACCTGGTTTTCGATGAACACGAACGGATAGCTGCGCACGCGATACATTAAGGGCCTGGCTCACAGCACTTAATCGTCGTCCCCCGGCAACAAGGGCGCATGCGCAATCCATTTTTTGCTCGACCAACCTCTACGGCTTCTTTGAGGATCTCGTTCTCCATGGTTTTCTTCCCGAGCAGACGCTGGAGCTCTCGGATCTGCTTGATGGCAGCAACCAACTCGAAGGCTGTAACAACATCCTCACCGGCGGTGATCGCCGTGAGAGAGCTTTCCTGGAATTGCTTACGCCATTTGAAAAGCTGGTTGGCGTTGACGTCGTGCAAGCGAGCTACATGAGAGACGGTCATTCCGGGCTCAAAGGTCTGCTGCACGATGGAGATCTTTTCCGGCGTCGACGACGCTCAGCCCCTGTTAACATAGATGGTCGCCCCGGTTTGCCAAGCCCTCAATCAATGAAAGTGAGTCAGGTGGAGATTGCAGCCATAGATCCGGATTTCACCGAGGCAACAGCCTCTATCCCTGATGGAATTCGCTGACTGGCTCCTCTATCACTTACAGCGCACTTAACGACGTGCTGTGTTAACACCGGGTTTTGCCAGCCACGGTCTGACCTGTCTCGCCATCACTTCATGATTGCCTGCGCAATCTGTGCTTCATTATCATTGCCAACCGTCTTGTTGCAGGGCTGTCAGCCCGCCCTTACTAAACCTGTTTTTCATGCGGCCATACCATTGTGAGCATCATATTTTCTGTCGTGTGCCAGCAATGCCCAGATGATTCTAGCCGTCTGCGCTACCGCCGCCACGTTAGGGTTGCGCCGTGCCATCACCCCGGCCAACCAGCTTCCTGCAAACGACTCCTTGTGTTCTGCTACTCGTAGCACCGCCCGAGCGCCATGAATTAACAGTGTGCGCAAGTAGCTGTCGCCGCGCTTGCTGATCCCCAGCAGGGTCTGCTTGCCACCGCTGGAGTGTTGCCGTGGCACCAACCCCAGCCACGCGGCCAACTGCCTGCCATTCTGGAAATTTCTCGGATTGCCAATGGAGGCCACCAGGGCGCTGGTGGTGATAGGACCTATACCGGGTAGCTGTGCCAATGTTTGGCTGGCGACACTGTCTCGATGCCAGCGTACGCTCGCTTCCTCCAGCTCGTTGACCTGCTTATTGAGTTCCTTGAGGTGCTCGTGGAGTCGCATCAGCAACAGGCGAAACGTCCCTGGCAAGCAGTTTTCACTGTCCTCCAGGAATTCGGGAACACGCTGGCCGATGTGGGTGATGCCCTGGGGGATGATGAGCCCATATTCCGCCAAAAGTCCTCGGATCTGGTTGGCCTGGGCGGTCCTGGCCTTGACGAACCCCTGCCTAGCACGATGCAGGGCTAGGACGGCTAACTGTTCGCTACTCTTTATCGGCACGAAGCGCATGGTTGGCCGGGTTACCGCTTCGTAAATGGCCTCGGCATCGGGGGCATCATTCTTGTTTGTTTTGACGTAGGGTTTGACGAATTGAGGTGCCATCAGCTTGACGGTATGCCCCAGACCTTGCAGCTTGTTGGCCCAGAAATGGGCGCTACCACAAGCTTCCATGCCGATCAGACAGGCGGGCAAGTTGGCAAAGAAAGTGATCATCTGGTCCCGCTTGAGCTGCTTTTTCAGAAGCACTTTGCCGCGCTCATCCACGCCATGAACCTGCAGGACATTTTTGGCCAAATCGATGCCAATCGTGGTGATTTTCATAGCGTTCGCCTCTCTACAGTCAGTGGGAATATCTTTGCCACATTGGCACGTTAGATGCCGTTTGGGGAGGGGCGACCATCCCATTACTTCGACCATCTTCTCGTTGCGACTAGTACTGAACATAGTTCCAAGACTACCTCTTAAGTTAAGAGGGGCGAAGTGTCTGGATCTTCAAGGGGCCAATCTAGGATCTTCAAGGGACCAATCTACAATGTGCCTAGCGTATCTCGGTGCCTGCTATTAACCAAAATCAGGTTAAACATAGATCCTTCATTGCCAATTAGAGTGAGCATAGTGCGAGTGCTATCTAGGGAAGGTGCGAATAAGCGGGGAAATTCTTCTCGGCTGACTCAGTCATTTCATTTTTTCAGTTTGAGCCGATTTTTTCTCCCGTAAATGCCTTGGGAAAGTGCGAACAAGTATCCCACGAACAAAAAATGAAAATTTTAGTCATTTA
>NZ_JALIHH010000081.1:0-2627 GCF_022869435.1 Aeromonas sp. LsrichE-8G | reverse complement strand
TGGCTAATAACATCATGTCGATCAGCCAATAACATCATGCCGATCACCATTTTTCTACCCGCAGGAACTGCGTCTTTCTTTTACTCTGCCTGATCGGCATCGGTCAAGTTGATGCCCTGTTTTCGCATCGACTCACCTGTCAAACCTACTCGTACCGCTCTGTGGATCAGCCGGTCCAGGATCGCTTCTGCGAATGTGGCCTCTCCGATCATCCCATACCATTTCTCTACCGGCAGTTGGCTCGCAACCACTGTCGAGACCCTCCCGTAACGGGTATCGATGATCTCCAGCAAATTACTGCGCTCGGCCGCATCCAGCATCTCCATGCCCCAGTCATCCAGGATCAGCAAGCCCACATTATTCACCTGCTCCAGCAGCTTCGGATAACTGCCATCCGCCTGCGCCAGTCTCATCTCTTCCAGCAGGGTTTTCAGCCGGTAGTAGCGCACCGCTACGCCTTGCCGGATAAAATAGCGGCCCAACGCACAGGCCAGGTAACTCTTCCCACAGCCTGCCGCCCCCGTCAGCAGCAGGTTTTGCTGATGAGCCAGCCACTGCCCTTCCAGTAGCTGGCGGATCTGCGCTTTGCTTATTCCCCGGCTGGCACGGTAGTCCAGCTGCTCAATTTGACCGGACAATCGAAACCGCGCTTGCTTCTCCAACCGGTTAACTTTGCGCTGCTCCCGTTGCACCAGCTCATGACTCAGCAGCAGTTGCAGCCGCTCTTCAAAGCTCATGTCCTGATACAACGCGCTCTGTGTCTGTTGCTGACTCAGCGCCTGTTTCACACCGCCCAGACGCAGGGTGCTCAGTTGTTCATCGAGATGTAATTGCATGCTCTTTTCCTTGTTGAGTGATGGATTAGTGGAAGTAGTGTTCGCCGTGGACATTGTCATGATGGATGTCTTGCAACGGATCCTGGCGTGAGGTGGCAACTGGTTGTTGTTCCAGCCCGTGTTTGAGCATGTTGCGGATGTGGTGCAGCCGGTTGGCGCCGGTCAGATAGCCACGTAGACAGGCGGCCTCCAGCCGCGCCTTGCCATACTTTTTGCTCTGTCCCAGCAGGGCCTGACAAGGTCGCACGGCTTGGGCCGGATGCGCTGCCTGGCGGATAAAACTATCCACCCAATGCGTGGTATAGGGCCCGATGGACGCGGCCCAGCTCAGTAGGCGTTCAGGTGAGCACTCCAGCAGTGCCTGGTGATGCGCTGGCATATGGGCGGGCAGACTGCTGTGCTGGCCTTTGCGATGACTGCGTGGGTGCTGAGCGACGACCTTACCCGCGTGATACAGGGTGACCGTACGCTCCGCCAGATGGGCTTCCAGCCGCTTGCCCTGCAAGGCATAAGGGACCGAGTAATAGTGCTTCTCCAGGTCGACGTGGTAATCCTTGCCGACCAGCACCGACACCACTTTGGTGTACTGGTAGGGGTACGCTGGCAAGGGCTTGAGTGCTGGCGCATCGAGCTCGGCAAACATGGATGCGCGGCAACCGGGCAGCTTCTGGAAGGGTTTCTCATTGAGCCGGGTCAGTAACCCGGATATCCGTTGGTTAAGCTGAGCCAGGCTATGGAAGGTCTCATGGCGCAGTACCGCCAGGATCCAGCGGGTGACGATCTGTACCCCCACCTCGGCCTTGGATTTATCTTTCGGCTTGCGCGGCCTGGCGGGCATGATCGCTGTGCCGAAGTGAGCGGCCAGCATCTGGTAGGTGGGATTGAGATCCGGGTCAGTATTGCGTGCCACGCTGACCGCACTCTTCAAGCAATCAGGCACCACCAGTTGCGGGACGCCGCCGAAAAACTCAAAGGCCCGCTTGTGGCTCATCACCCAATCCTCAAGCTGTTGGGAGCGGGTGGCTTCAGCAAAGGTGTAGTTGGAGGCCCCGAGCACCGCGACGAAGACCTGGGCCCGATAGAGGATCTCACCGGTATGAGGATCCACGATGGGCATGGTCTGGCCACAGTAATCGACAAAGAGTTTTTCGCCCGCGATATGGGTCTGGCGCATCGACGGTTGCAGCACCGATGCCCACTCCTTATAGAGCCGACAGAAATGGTTGTAGCTGTAGTGGGCACCGTTATTGCGCTCGGCATACTCCTGCCACAGTAGCTCCAGCGTTACCCCTTTTTGACCGGGCTGTTTGAGCTCCTGATGGAGCACGGCCCAGTCAGGGAGCGGTTTGTGGCGGGTTTTGGACACCGCGCGGGTGCTGAGGAAGGCACGCTCCAGGGTGACATCATCCCAGCGCTCACAGAGCGGCCAGGTAGTGATATCCAACTGAGCAGCGCGATTGAGGTAATAGGAGACGGTGCTGGATGAGATATGCAGGCTGAGGGCGATCTGACGATGCGCCAGTTGAGCCTGATATTTGAGACGAAGGATTTCTTTGAGTTTTCTCACGGTGATAGGCCTCGCAGACATGCACTTTCCTCTTTTGGGTCCAGTTGGAAAGTGCGGGTTTAACGAAGCGGGGAGAAGAAGTCATCAATAACATTCATGCCGATCATGGTTTCCCATAGAGGAAAAAAGTGATCGGCCTGGGATGTTATTGGGCGATCGGCATGGATGTTATTGAGTGATCGGCATGAATGTTATTGAGCGATCGCCATGCGTGGGAATACGCA
>NZ_JALIHH010000080.1:0-25625 GCF_022869435.1 Aeromonas sp. LsrichE-8G | reverse complement strand
GGGTCTTCAAGTTCGGAGAAGAATTGGGTAAATGCCGCTTGATGGTTCATGACGAAACTCCCGTAAAAGAGAGTATAAGATCACACCCTGTTCGGTCGGTCAAATCCTCATGCCCTGCTTAAAAAACGTTCGCGATCTTGCCCTGGTGGTGCCCTTATCTAAGCCGTCCCTCGACTTTATTCCATGTCGAGAATTTGAGCAACGTTAAATAAGGGCAACCGGTTATTTTTTAAATATGGGTAACGATCTCTTTGACCAGACTCGGCCCTTTATAAATAAAGCCGCTGTAAATCTGGACAAGACTGGCACCCGCTGCCAGTTTTTCCCGAGCCGCCATGGCGCTGTCGATACCACCTACACCGATAATGGGCAGGGCGCCGTCGAGGGCCTTGGCCAGGTGGCGAATCACCTCGGTGCTCTTGTGCTGGAGCGGACGACCGCTGAGCCCGCCAGCCTCTGCGGCATGGGGCATGTCATATATCATCTCCCGCTCCAGAGTGGTATTGGTGGCGATGACACCGTCAATACGGTTCTTGATCAAAGAGGCGGCTACCTGATCTATTTCATCGAGTGACAGATCCGGGGCAATTTTCACGGCCAGCGGCACATACTTTTTATATTTCTCGGCCAGCTCCTGTTGACGCTGTTTCAATGCGGCCAGCAGTTCATCCAGTGCATCGCCATATTGCAATTGACGCAGACCCGGGGTGTTTGGCGAGGAAATATTGACCGCAATATAACCGGCGTGGTCATACACCTTGTCCATGCAGAGAAGGTAATCATCCTTGCCCTGCTCGATGGGGGTGTCCTTGTTCTTGCCGATATTGATGCCGATCACTCCCTGATATTTGGCCTCTTTCACCTTGGCCACTAGGTGATCGACTCCCTTGTTGTTGAATCCCATGCGATTGATGATCCCCTCGGCCGGGATCACCCGGAAGAGACGAGGCTTGTCATTGCCGCTCTGGGGTCTGGGGGTCACGGTACCGACCTCGATGAAACCGAACCCCATGGCGCCGAAGGCATCGATGCACTCCCCGTCTTTATCCAGACCGGCGGCCAACCCCACCGGATTGGCAAAATTAAGCCCCATGACGGTGACGGGGCGTTTGGGCAGAGAATGGCGGAAGAAACAATCAAGCGGGGTACCGAGAAGGCGGGGCAAATATTTGATGGAGAGATCGTGAGCCTGCTCCGGATTGAGTTTGAACAGGAAATGCCTGGCGAGTGGGTACAGCATGCTTGCTCCTTAAAAAAAGTCCCGGCAACTGGCCGGGGCTTTTGGGGTTATGCCGAGGTTCGGCAATTCAACTGGAGCAGGTTCAACTCTCGCAAGGCCACCGAGAACTTGGCGAACTCGTGCGTGCTCGTGGTCTTGAAGTCGGCCAACATGTGGGTCCAACGGGACAAGAGTTGCTCATGCTCCGAAATCCAGTCGGCCAGTATGGTAGCGCATTCCCCCTGCTCTTTGCACCCTTCCAGTACCACGGAGGTGAGGCTGCGTTGCTGCCAGTCCAGATCTTCGCGGAAGGAGGCCCGCGCCATCGCCTGCCAGTGGTTGCCCACCGGCTGATGGTTGATCTGTTCGAGGAACCAGTGCAGATCCAGCTTGGCACCCAGGCGGTAGTAGACGTTGGCAACCCGCAGGATGTCGGTCTTGTGCTCCGCGGCAATCTGCGCCAGATCCAGGCAGGAGAAGAGGCTGCTCATGTGGGCCACGCGACGGGCGATGGCCTCCGGCACCTGTTTCTCCACCAGGGCGGCGACCGCCTGGCTGTGTTCGGCCACTTCGCTTTCGTCCATTACCTCATAAAGGTGCTGACTCAGGGTCTCGAAGGCCGGGCGGAAGAAGGCGATGTTCTCGCCGATGCTCCAGCTGCGGTTGCGGGCACGCAGGAACCAGCGGGTGGCGCGGCGTACAATGCGGCGGCTGTAGAACATCAGCTCGAGCTGGGTGTTGGCATCCACCTGGTTGTCACACCCTTCGATGTCGCGCCACAGGGTATTGAGGCCGAACACCTCGCGGGCCATGGCGAAGCAGCAGGCCACTTCGGCCACCGAGGCACCGGTCTCGTCCTTCATCCGGCTGGCGAAGTTGAGCCCCATGTCGTTGACCAGCATGTTGGCCACCCGGGTCGCGATGATTTCGCCGCGCAGCGGATGCTGGGCAAGGGCCGCACCGAACTGCTGCTGCAGCTGGGTCGGGAAGCTGGTGACCAGCATGTTGGCCAGGAAGGGCTCGTCGGTCACTTCCGGGCAGTTGAGCTGCTCTTTGAGCACCATCTTGCCGTAGGCCACCAGCACCGCCAGCTCGGGACGGGTCAGCCCCTGCCCCGCCGCCATCCGCTCGGAGAGCTCCTCGTCGGTGGGGAGGAACTCGAGGCCGCGGTCCAGCTTGCCTTCCCGCTCCAGCCCCTGGATGAAGCGCTGCTGCTCTTTGAGCTGCTCGGCGCCACGGAACGCCGTGACCGAGATGGACTGGGACTGGCGATAGGCGTTGGTGATGACCACCTGCGCCACCGCATCCGTCATCTCGTAGAGCATCTGGTTGCGCTGCTTGAGGGTCAGATCCCCGGCGGCCACCAGCTGGTTCAGCAGGATCTTGATGTTCACCTCGTTGTCGGAGCAGTCCACGCCGCCCACGTTGTCGGTGAAGTCGGTGTTGATGCGACCACCCTGGCTCGCGTACTCCACCCGGCCGAGCTGGGTGAAGCCCAGGTTGCCACCCTCGCCCACGATGCGGGCACGCAGATCGCGACCGTTGACTCGCAGCACGTCGTTGCTGCGATCCCCGACGTCGGCGTCGCTCTCGCGGGCACTCTTCACATAAGTGCCGATGCCGCCGTTCCAGAGCAGGTCCACGTTCAGACAGAGCAGGGCCTTGATCAGCTCGTTCGGCGCCATGCTGGCCTTGTCAGTGCCGAGCAGGGTCTGCATCTCGGGGCTCAGCTTGATGGACTTGGCCGAGCGCAGGAAGATGCCGCCCCCCTTGGAGATGAGCTCACGGTTGTAGTCATCCCAGCTCGAGCCCGGCAGCTCGAACAGGCGCTTGCGCTCGACGAAGCTCCTGGCCGCATCCGGGGTCGGGTCGACGAAGATGTGCATGTGGTTGAAGGCGCCCACCAGCTGGATGTGCTCGGAGAGCAGCATGCCGTTGCCGAACACGTCGCCGGCCATGTCCCCAATACCCACGCAGGTGAAGTCGGTGGTCTGGCAGTTGATGCCAATCTCACGGAAGTGGCGCTTGACCGATTCCCAGGCGCCGCGGGCGGTGATGCCCATCTTTTTGTGGTCATAGCCCACCGAGCCGCCGGAGGCAAACGCATCGCCGAGCCAGTGGCCGTATTCGAGGCTTATCTCGTTGGCGATGTCGGAGAAGGTGGCGGTGCCCTTGTCGGCCGCCACTACCAGGTAGTAGTCATCCTCGTCGTGACGCACCACGGATTTTGGCGGGATCACCTCGCCGCCGATGATGTTGTCGGTCACATCGAGCAGGCCGCGGATGAACAGACGGTAGCAGGCCTTGCCCTCCTCCTGGATGACGGCACGGGGGGCGCCTGCCGGCATCTGCTTGCAATAGAAGCCGCCCTTGGCGCCCACCGGCACAATGACGGTGTTCTTCACCTGCTGGGCTTTCACCAGACCCAGCACTTCGGTGCGGAAGTCCTCCTTGCGATCGGACCAGCGCAGGCCGCCACGGGCCACCTTGCCCCAGCGCAGGTGTACCCCTTCCACTCGCGGGGAGTAGACGAAGATCTCGAACTTCGGCAGCGGCAGCGGCATGTCGGTGATGCTGGAGGGGGCCAGCTTGAAGGAGATGTAGGGCTTGATGTTGCCCGCCTTGTCCAGCTGGTAGTAGTTGGTGCGCAGGGTGGCGTCGATCATCTCCACATAGCGGCGAATGATGCGATCGTCATCCAGGTTGGCGACCTGATCCAGCTTGGCGGCGAGCTGCTCATGCAGCTTGGCGGATGCCTTAGCATCTTGCGATGGCACCTTGGCGTCCTGCTTGCCGGCCGGATCCAGACGCTGTTCGAACAGAGTGAACAGCAGCTCTGCGATATCCGGATAACGGGTCAGGGTCTCCTCGATATAGGACTGACTGAAGGAGACGCCGGTCTGGCGCATGTATTTGGCATAGGCCCGCAGCACGGATACCTGACGACCGGTGAGGCCGGCCCCCAGCACCAGACGGTTGAAGCCGTCATCTTCCAGGGTCTTGTTCCAGATGGCGGCGAAGGCCTGCTGGAAGCGCTGCTGGCTCTGCTCCAGATCGAACGGTTGCTCGCCCCGCAGCAGCATGGAGAAATCGAGGATCCAGAACACCTCGCCGGTGGGGGTCCGTACCTGATACGGGGTCTCGCCGATGACGCGCAGTCCCATGTTTTCCAGCATGGGCAGGACGTCGGAGAGGTGGATGGGTTCGCTTCGGTGGAACAGCTTGAGGCGTACCCGGCGATCGTTCTCCTCCTCCTGGGCGCGGTAGAACAGCATGCCAAGCGGCTCGGCCTCGCTCAATCCATCCAGGGCCATGATGTCCGCGACGGCAGAGCCCGGCAGCACATCTTCCTTGTAGGCACGGGGGAAGGCGGTGCTGAAACGGCGGCGCAGCTCGTTACCGCGGGCCTCGCCATAGTGGGAAAGCAGCACGGAATCCAGGCGGTCATCCCAGCTGCGGGCCGCTTCAATCAGGTTGTTCTGTACTTCGTTCACATCCACATCCACGTTGTTGTTGTTGACCCGCACTATGTAGTGGGTCCGTGCCAGCACGCCCTCGGTGAAGTAGACGTTGAACTCCACATCGATGCTGCTGCCAAAATATTTCTGCAAAATCTGCTGGGTCTTGACCCGCAGCGCCGTGTTGTAGCGCTCCTTGGTGACATAGACCATGCAGGAGAAGAAGCGGCCGTAGACGTCGCGGCGCACGAACAGGCGCAGCATGTCCCGCTCCTGCATCTCCAGCACGCCGAGACCGGTGGCCAGCAGCTCCTCTTCACGGGCCTGGATCAGCTCGTCGCGCGGGTAGGTTTCCAGCACGTTCAGCAGCGCCTTGTAGGCATGAGAGCCCGATTCAAAGCCGGAGGCGGCCATGATGCGCTCGAGGCGGTGGCTGATGAGGGGGATCTGGGTCGCACTGGTGTTGTAGATGGAGGAGGCATATAGGCCGATGAAGCGATCCTCTCCCACCACCTTGCCGTGCTCGTCGAAGCGCTTGATGCCGATGTAATCCACATAGGCCGGACGATGCACCCGGGACTTGCTGTTGGACTTGGTGAGGATCAGCAAGTCGGAACTGAGGGCCGCGTGACGGGCGCTGGCGGGCATGGTGCCGAGGCGCTGGCCTTCGTCCTTGATGGAGTTCTTCATCAGCCCCAGGCTGGACTCGGGCTGCGGCAGGATCTCGTGATCCCCCTCCACCGCCTTGACGTCGTAGCGACGATAACCCATCAGGGTGAAGTTGTGGGCGGCCACCCATTTGAGGAAGGCGACGCAGGAGTCCACCTCGGCCTGGCTGACCGGGTTCTTGCGTTTGGGCAGCTCCTCGATGATCTCGTTCAGGCGCGTCAGCATGGGCTGCCAGTCTCCCACCGCCAGGGCCACTTCCCGCGCGACCGAGTTGAGCTCGGCAGTCAGGGCGTCCATCTCCTCTTCACCGGTCAGGTGATCGATTTCGATGAGAAAGGCGGTTTCCACCGAGGTCTGCTCTGCGGTGTTGTCCAGATCCAGGATGGCGCCAATCTTGCCGCCTTCGCCGCGGATCAGGTGCAGCGGCTGGTGAAGCATCATGTGGGCGGTGATATTGAGACGCTTGAGCGCCATGCGGATGGAGTCCACCAGGAAGGGGGAATCCTGCAGGATGATCTCGACGATGGTATGAGGAGACTGCCATCCGTGGCGGGTCAGCTCGGGGTTGTAGACCCGGATATAGGGCTCGATGCCGGTACGGTGGTTGAGGGCATTCCACAGACTGAGGGCGGCGCCATAGAGATCGCTGTCATTGCGGTCATGCAGATCAGTGCTGGCCATGTTGCCGTAGAACTTGGCAACGAAACATTCGACCAGGGAGGCACTGTTTTTCGGCAATTTCTGGTGGATCAGACTGAGAACGTTTTCGAGCAGAACGGAGGTAGGGGCGTCTTTCAATGCCATTGCTAGTTTCCTTATCGGACGACATCACAGACACGGCGACATCCACCCAGGATGCGCGCCGGTACAGAGTTGCAGCGAAGTGTAATGGCTTGGATCAACGAAGGCGAGCAAAGGTGATAACGGGATGTTAAAAACAAGGGGCAGATCACGGCTTGGGTTGTGATAAATTTTGCCAAGTTGGCAAAATTCAGAAAATCGCACTGGATGCCGCGCCATTTACCGGATAGATAGTGACTTAAAGCAGATATTTACCCGGATTGATGTTCAAGTTTTGTTAATTTATGCGTTCCAGGGAAATGAAGCGATGATCGTCCTGGGTTTTCAGTCGAAAGTAGCCGTGAACGCCGCTCTCCGACACAAAACGCCGGATTTTCTCCAACCCCAGCTCCAGGGTCAGACCCTGCTCGGTACGTACCACCAGGCGGTTCACCTGCCCCTGGTACATCAACATGATCTCGTCGCGGCCAAGGGAGAGCCGAAAAGTGTATTGCCTCATGTCACCTCCTGGTCATCCATGAAAAACGGGCAGGAGAGCCAGACTCCCCTGCCCGCCGTCGTGACGCTTATTGTGCCAGCGCCTTGCTCACCTTCTCGAACAGATCCCGCGCCAGCCCGTCCAGGTTGGCCAGGCGGGTCAGCTCGGCGCGAACCAGCGCCTTGCGCCCCTCATCGAGCCGCTTGAACTGGATAAGCGGGGTGATGAGGCGGGACGCCACCTGGGGATTGACCTCGTTGAGCTCGATCAAGAGATCGGTCAGGAAGCGATAGCCGCTGCCATCGGCGGCGTGGAACTGCACCTGGTTGTTCATGGCGAAGCTGCCGATGAGCGCCCGCAGCCGGTTCGGGTTGCGGATGCTGAAGGTCGGGTGCGCCATCGCCTGCTTCACGTCATCGAGCACATCCTTGGCCGGCTTGGCGCCCACCAGCCGCAGCCAGTTGTCCAGTACCAGGCCATCATGGGCCCACTTGCCTTCGAAGTCGGCCAAAAGCGCGGCGCGGCACGGCAGCAGATGGCTGTTGGCCACCTGGAGTGCAGCCAGGGTGTCGGTCATGTTGTCGGCGGCCCCGTACTGCTCGCGCACCAGGGTATCGGCCTTCGCGGCATCCAGCGCCGCCAGATAACCCAGCACCACGCCCTTAAGGGCCCGTTTGGCCATGTCGGCATGGACCACCTGATAAGCCGGCAGACGCAGGCTCTCGTAGCACGCCAGCAGGCGGTCGCCGAAGGCGTGGGCCAATGCGGTCTGGATCCCGTTGCGCACCTGGTGGATGGCGTCGATATCGGCCACCTCGAACAGCTCGGCCAGGGTCGCCTCTCCCGGCAGGGCCAGGATCTCTGCCTTGAGGGCGGGATCCAGTGCAGCCTCGTCCAGAATGGCAACAAAGGCCGCCAGCAGGGTGTGGGAGAGTTCAACCCCCTGCCCGTGCTGGACCCGGGCCACCCCGTCGATCACCGCCTTGTTGATCAGCATCTGGGCGGCGTCCCAGCGGGCAAACTCGTTGCGGGCATGACGCATCAGGAAGGCCAGGGCCTCGTCGCTGTAGTCATAGTGCAGCTTGACCGGGGCGGAGAAGTCTCGCAGCAGGGAGGGTATCGGTCTGACCGGCACTCGATCGAATTCGAACGTCTGCTGTGCTTCCAGCACGTCCAGCACATTGCCGATGGCCTTGCCCTGGTATTGCAGCGGGATGACGGCACCCTGTGCATCGTAGAGCTCGATGTCGAGGGGGATATGCAGCGGCAGCTTTTGTGGCTGATCCTGGGTCGGCGGCGTGTGCTGGCTCACGTGCAGACGATAGACACCGCTTTCGGCATCGTATTCGTCGGTCACGGTGAGCTCGGGGGTGCCGGACTGGCTGTACCAGCGGCGGAAGCGAGCGAGATCCACCCCGGAGGCATCCTCCATCGCCTGCACGAAGTCGTCGCAGGTGGCAGCAGAGCCGTCGTGACGCTCGAAGTAGAGTCGCATACCCGCCTGGAAGGCGTCCTCCCCCAGCAGGGTGTGCATCATGCGGATCACTTCAGAGCCCTTCTCGTAGACGGTCAGGGTGTAGAAGTTGTTCATCTCGATCACCACATCCGGGCGGATGGGGTGGGCCATGGGGCCGGCATCTTCGGCAAACTGCGGACCGCGCACGGTGCGCACGTTGTTGATGCGGTTGACGCCGCGCGACCCCAGATCGGAGGAGAACTCCTGATCCCGGAACACCGTCAGTCCCTCTTTGAGGCTTAACTGGAACCAGTCGCGGCAGGTGACGCGGTTGCCGGTCCAGTTGTGGAAATATTCGTGGCCGATCACCCGCTCGATGCCGTGGTAGTCCGCATCGGTGGCAGTGGCCGGGTTGGCCAGCACGAACTTGGAGTTGAAGATGTTGAGCCCCTTGTTCTCCATGGCCCCCATGTTGAAGAAGTCCACCGCCACGATCATGTAGATGTCGAGGTCATACTCGAGGCCGAAACGCTGCTCGTCCCAGCGCATGGAGTTGATGAGGCTCTCCATGGCGAAACCGGCGCGGTCCAGGTTGCCCTTGTCCACGAAGATCTCGAGCGCCACCTGGCGGCCGCTTTTGGTAATGAAGTGGTTGCGTTCCACATCGAAGTCCCCCGCCACCAAGGCGAAGAGGTAGCTCGGTTTGGGGAAGGGATCCTGCCACTGCACGAAGTGGCGACCGTCGTCCAGATCGCCGCTCGCGACCTTGTTGCCGTTGGAGAGCAGATAGGGGTACTTGGCCTTGTCGGCGGTGATGCGGGTACTGTAACGGGCCAGGATGTCCGGCCTGTCCATGTAATAGGTGATACGACGAAAGCCCTCGGCCTCGCACTGGGTGCAATAGGCATCGCCGGATTTGTAGAGCCCCTCCAGCGCCGTGTTGGCGGCGGGATCGATGTCGGTGACCACGGTCAGCACGCACTCGGCCGGCAGGTTGAACAGGGTCAGGCTGCTCTCTCCCTGCTCGTATTGCTGATAGGGCACGCCATCCACAATGACGCTGACAAGGTCAAGCCCCTCGCCGTCCAGCACCAGGGGTTCGTTGTGATCGCCGCTGCGACGCAAACGGGAAATGGCGGTGACCCGGGTCAGGGGCTCTTGCAGCTGAAAATCGAGATCCAGGCTGTCACACCAATAGAGGGGAGCCTGGTAATCCTGGCGATATTTGGCCGTCATGGCCTGAGGTTGTTCAGTCATTATTGTGTGCTTCCACGCTTTGTTATTGACGTGTCAGAGGCTGTCACAAGGCTCGGACAGGGTCAAATAGTTTGCATTCAGGCAAAAGAAAGGGCGACCCGAGTCGCCCTTGTCATTTCGTTGCCAGCATCAGCTCTTCTTGCTGAGGGTGGTCAGATCCGCCGTGATGTTGGCCGCTTCCACCTGGTATTCGTCAGGTGCCTCGAAATCGGTCGGCAGTTCATCCAGGCTCTTCACCGTCGGCTTGCCAAGACGGGTCAGCCGCTCATTGGCTCGCGCCAGCGCCTTCTCGTCCTGTTTGGCCTGTTCAGCCAGCCGCTCGGCTTCGTTCAGGGAGACCGACTTCTTGTCCTTGTCCGCCTGATACTCCTTGATGTCCTGCAGCACATAGGCAAATTCCGGATCCTTGGTGATCCGTGCCTCGTGGGCCGCTTTCAGCTTGGGCAGCAGGCTGGAGAAGTCCCCCAGTCGCTCGTAGCTGGCCGAGGCAATCTTGTCCCAGGGCAAGGCGTTGAACTCGCGGCTCTCCCCCGTCTCCCCCGGCGCTACCGCAGTCGGGAAGGCGATATCGGGTGCAACTCCCTTGTTCTGGGTGCTGCCGCCATCGATACGGTAGAACTTGGCGATGGTGTACTGCACGTGACCCAGCGGCTGCTCGTAGAAGTCATAGACCTTGGCGAGGCTGCGATGCTGCTGCACCGTCCCCTTGCCGAACGAGTTTTCGCCGAGGATCAGCGCACGACCATAGTCCTGCATGGCGGCAGCGAAGATCTCGGAGGCCGAGGCGCTGTAGCGGTCGATCATCACCGACATGGGGCCACCGTAGTAGACATTGCCGTCGTCGTCGCCATTGACGGTGATGCGACCCATGTGATCACGGATCTGCACCACGGGGCCGCTGGCAAAGAAGAGACCGCTCAGGGCGGAAGCTTCCGTCAGGGCACCGCCACCGTTGCCGCGCAGATCGACGATGAGGCCGTCGATCTTCTGCTTGTTGAGGCTGGAGATCTCCTTGATCACGTCGTCGTGCAGGTTGACGTAGAAGCTCGGGATCTCGAGCACGCCGATCTTCTTGCCCTCGGCGGTGATCACCTTGGACTTGGCGGCTCTGTCTTCCAGACGCACCTTGTCACGCACCAGCTCCACCAGCTCGGTCTTGGCGGTCGCGCCCTTGCCGCGCTGGATCTCCAGCTTCACCTTGCTGCCCTTGGGCCCCTTGATGAGCTCGACCACGTCGTCAAGACGCCAGCCAATGACATCCACGATCTTACCGTCGTCCTGCCCCACACCGGTGATCTTGTCATCGGGTTTCAGGTGATTGGACTTGGCCGCCGGGCCGCCTGGCACCAGGGAGCGGATGACGGTAAAGTCATCTTCCGCCTGCAGCACGGCCCCAATCCCTTCCAGCGAGAGGTTCATCTCGGTGTTGAACCGATCGGCGCTGCGCGGAGACAGATAGCTGGTGTGCGGTTCGATGGCGCGGGCGAAGGAGTTCATGAAGAGCTGGAACACGTCCTCGCTCTCGGTCTGGGACATCCGCTTGATGGCGTTGTTGTAACGCTTGCCAAGCAGCTCCTTGATCTCGGGCCACTCCTTGCCGCTGAGCTTGAGGCTCAGGGCATCGAACTTGACCCGCTGACGCCACAGCTCGTTGAGCTCGGCTTCATCCTTGGGCCAGGGAGCCCCTTCCCGATCGAAGACGTAATTGTCTTTCTGGGTAAAATCGAAGGGAGTGTCGAGCAGTTTGAGGGCGTATTCGAACCGCTCGTACCGCCGCTGCTGACTCAGGTTGAACATCTCGTAGGCCGGAGCCAGTCGCCCTCGCTCGAGGTCGGTGTCAAAACCGGTACGATATTTCTCAAAACGGCTGATGTCAGAGGCCAGAAACAGGTTGCGGCTGTAGTCCAGATTCTCCAGATACTTGTCAAAGATCACGGAGGAAAAGGCGTCGTCCAGCTTGAACTGTTTGTAGTGGGAGCGGGTAAACAGATTGGCAATTCGCTTGCTGGCCGTAGCATGTTGGCTCTCTTGAGCCAACACAGGCAAATCACTTTCCTTGAGCACCGGCTCGATGGCCTGTGCGAGCCCGGCAAGCGCCAGGCTACAGGCAACGAGTGAAAAACGAATCACGCCATGCTTCAACATTCGTCTCCTTAGAGAACCAGATGCTCGAACTTGACCCGCAACATCATGCCGGTCTGCAATTGAACCTGTACGTCATCCTTGGTCACTTCCTTGATGGTCGCAGGCACAGGGGACTTGCCCAGCACGACGCGCACGCCCTGCTCGACTTTCAGGGTAGCGGCATCCACTTTCACCAGCGGCGCATCGGCGACCGGTGCAGCCTTGGGAGCAGGGGCGGACTTGGGCTTGTCGGAGCGGGGAGCGTCAGCCTTGCGCGGCGCGTTGCGACGCGGCTGCTTGGGCTTGTCTTCCTTCTCCTTGGTGTTGGTGCGGCGGCTGGCAAAGACACGTTCCTTGCTCTCCTTGAGCGCCTGTTTGGCATGCTCGATGTGCTCTTCGGTGAGCAGCTCGCCCGGGTTGCCGTCCAGATCGACACGGGCCTGGCCAGCCTTGAGGCCATGCAGGTAACGCCAGCTGGAGGTGTATTGACGCAGAGCAGAGCGCAGCATGGTCTTGGAGACTCTCTCGTCATCAGCAAGACGCGCGGCCAGATCCTGGAAGATGCCAATCTTGAGTGGCTTGGCCTCTCCTTCAGCGATGAAGCAGGCCGGGAATTTCTCGACCAGGTAGGCGACGATCTCTTTACTGTTCTTCAGCTTTTCAGTGTTTTCCATGTATAACCTTGGCTTTCATATAGACGCACGGGCATGCCCGAACACAACAAAGGCCCCATTATAGAGAGCTTGGGACCTTTTGCGAACCATCTAGCAATGACTTAGAGCATGCTTTCCAAAATTTGCACCGTTTCTTCGAGGCCAATCCGGTCCTGCTCGTCAAAGCGGTTAAAGATTGGACTGTCGATGTCCAGCACCCCGATGATCTCCCCGCCACGGCGCAGCGGGATCACGATTTCCGAGTTGCTGGCACCGTCGCACGCAATGTGCCCCGCGAACTGGTGCACGTCGTCCACCAGCTGGGTCTTGCCCTCGGCAACCGCAGTGCCACAGACGCCGCGCCCGACCGGGATGCGCACACAGGCCGGCTTGCCCTGGAACGGGCCGAGCACCAGGGTCTCGCCCTGCAGCAGGTAGAAACCAACCCAGTTGATGTCAGCCAGTTCCTGATTGAGCAGGGCAGACAGGTTTGCCAGGGTGGCGATCATGTCGGGTTCGCCCTCTAGCAATGCCTGGGCCTGCTGGTTGAGCGTGCGATAAAATGCTTGTTTTTCAATCATGATTAAATGAACTTCACTCTTTGATAATCAATGCAAGGTACCGTCCTGCCTGAAAATTTCAAATCAATTTTCATTTATCCCCCCTCCTGGGGCCCGATGAGAGTCCGTTCAACGTGCCGCGCCCAACGTCAGTTGATGGCGCTGGCCATTGCTCCACTCGATGGTCAAGAGCCAGTCCATCGCCTCTGCCGTACAACTTCCCACCTGGGTCACCCCTCGCCACCCCGCATCGCTGGCTTCAAACAGCACGGGGATGAGCCCCATGAACATCTCCTTGCCCTCGAGCCAGGCCTTGACCGGCGTAATGGCCGGCACACCCCCTTGAAGGCGCAGGACAAAGTCATGTTCAGGGCGGATCGGCAAGCCATCGATGCTGACCGTCAGCGGGCGATCCCCGACGATGAGGCGGCAGGGGCTGTGGGACAGATCACAAATCTGAACATTGGAGCCCTCTGCATGGTCGCTTCCTGTGCCTGAAAACCAGGTTCGATAGGCCATCAGGGAGAGCAAAATGACCAGCACCATGGACAGGTGGACGATTTTGCGTGAAGTGAGTCTCTCTTTCATGAAAAAACAGCTCTGTAAGGTACGTAGAAAATGTAATTTTCGTGATCTGGCTCAAGGTAAAAACTGGCGGACATGAGACCCGCTGGAGCCAAATATATCACTGTTTGTACTGTTATTTTACCGGTCATTTCAGTATCATTCTCAATGGATTTTCATTTAACCACCTTTTGCTTTTCCTTTTATTAACAGATGTTAACGAGGGGATTTTGCAAAACCGGGGTGAAAATGGCCCAGGACACCGGGCAACACTAACAACAGCATCGGAAGCGGAATACAACGATGAGCCATACAACAAACCACCCTGAGTACAACTACACCGTTGTGCGCCAGTTCACCGTCATGACGATTGTCTGGGGTATCGTCGGCATGTCGGTGGGTGTATTGATTGCAGCCCAGTTGATCTGGCCTGCCCTCAACTTCGACACCCCCTGGCTGACGTACAGCCGTCTGCGTCCCCTGCATACCAATGCGGTCATCTTCGCATTTGGTTGCAGCGCCCTGATGGCCACCTCCTTCTACGTGGTGCAACGCACCTGTCAGGTCCGGCTGTTTGGTGGTCCCCTCGCCTCCTTCGTGTTCTGGGGCTGGCAGGCGATCATTCTGTCTGCAGCCATCTCGCTGCCGCTGGGGTACACCACCTCCAAAGAGTACGCCGAGCTGGAGTGGCCCATCGACATCGCCATCGCCGTGGTCTGGGTGAGCTATGCCATCGTCTTCTTCGGCACCTTGGTCAAGCGCACCACCTCCCACATCTATGTGGCGAACTGGTTCTTCGGTGCCTTCATCATCACGGTGGCCGTACTGCACATCGTCAACAACATGGAAGTGCCGCTCTCCGGCATGAAGTCCTACTCCATGTACTCCGGTGCCATGGATGCCATGGTGCAGTGGTGGTATGGCCACAACGCAGTGGGCTTCCTGCTGACAGCGGGCTTCCTTGGCATGATGTACTATTTCGTGCCCAAGCAGGCGGGTCGCCCCGTCTACTCCTACCGCCTCTCCATCGTGCACTTCTGGGCGCTGATCTCCCTCTATATCTGGGCCGGTCCGCACCACCTGCACTATACCGCCCTGCCTGACTGGGCCCAGTCGCTGGGCATGGTGATGTCCCTCATCCTGTTCGTGCCCTCCTGGGGCGGCATGATCAACGGCATCATGACCCTCTCGGGTGCCTGGCACAAGCTGCGTTATGACCCCATCCTGCGCTTCCTGATCGTCTCCCTGTCGTTCTACGGCATGTCGACCTTCGAAGGCCCCATGATGGCGATCAAGACCGTCAACGCCCTCTCCCACTACACCGACTGGACTATCGGTCACGTTCACTCCGGTGCCCTGGGCTGGGTTGCCATGGTGTCCATCGGTGCCGTCTACCACCTGATCCCGAACCTGTTCGGGCAGGGGCGCATGTACAGCATCAAGCTCATCAACGTCCACTTCTGGCTGGCCACCGTGGGCACCGTGCTCTATATCGTCGCCATGTGGATTTCCGGTGTGATGCAGGGTCTGATGTGGCGTGCGGTCAACGACGACGGCACCCTGACCTACAGCTTCGTGGAGGCGCTGCAAGCTTCCTATCCCTTCTACTTCGTGCGCTTCCTGGGTGGCTGCTTCTTCGTCACCGGCATGCTGCTGATGGCCTACAACGCCTATCGCACCGTCACTGCGCCCAAGGGTTCTCTGGAACCCGTCGCACAGCCAGCCTGATTTGAAGGGGTTTAAAGCATGAGCAACAACAACCGTCACGAGATTTTTGAAAAAAGCGTCCCCATGCTGGTCATTGGCATCATCTTCGCCATCAGCCTGGGGGGCCTGGTGGAAATCACCCCCCTGTTCTTCCAGAAGCAGACCAACGAGCCGGTGGAGGGCCTCAAGCCCTACACCGCCCTGCAGATGGAAGGACGCGACATCTACATCCGCGAAGGCTGCACCGTCTGCCACAGCCAGATGATCCGCCCGTTCCGCGCCGAGACCGAACGCTACGGCCACTACTCGGTTGCCGGCGAGAGCGTGTGGGAGCACCCCTTCCTATGGGGCTCCAAGCGTACCGGCCCGGATCTGGCCCGGGTCGGCGGCCGCTACTCCGATGACTGGCATCGCGCCCACCTCATCAACCCGCGCGACGTAGTGCCCGAGTCCAACATGCCGGCCTTCCCCTGGCTCGAGACCAATGTGCTGAGCGGCGAGCTGACCGGCAAGAAGCTGGCTCTGTTCCGGGATCACTTCGGCGTGCCCTATACCGATGCCGACATCGCCGGTGCCGGTGAGGCCGTCAAGGGCAAGACCGAGCTGGATGCGCTGATCGCCTATCTGCAATCACTGGGCCATGCCCTGAAATAAGGAGTCGGGATATGGATTACGGCACATTTCGCGGCCTGTACACCCTGCTGCTGATGGTCATCATGATTGGCATCATCGTCTGGGCCTACAGCAAGCGCCGCAAGGCTTCTTTCGACGAGGCCGCCAACCTGGTTTTTGCCGATGACGAGCAACCCAGTGCTGATAACAAGAACGCAGGAGCGAAGCAATAATGAGCACTCTGTTTAGCATTTTTGTGACCGTCATAAGCCTTGGCACCATTCTCGGCTGCTTCCTGCTGCTGGCCTGGTGCATGAAGGACAAGATGGGGGCCGAAGAGGGCAAACCCATGGGTCACACCTTCGACGGCATCGAGGAGATCAACAATCCCCTGCCGAAGTGGTGGTCCTATATGTTCCTCTTCTTCATCGTCACCGGGCTCATCTACCTGCTCGCCTTCCCGGGCCTTGGCAACTTCAAGGGTCTGCTGGGCTGGCAGAGCTCCAACCAGGATGTACGTTCCCTGGCCGAGTCCAAGGCAGCGGCGGCTTCCGCCAAGGCCGAAGGACGCGCGGTGGAATACGATCGGGAACTTGCCAAGGCCGACGAGATCTACGGCGCCAAGTTCCGCGAGCTGACCTATCAGGCTGACGGCAAGAGCTACAAGGAGATCACCGAGATCGCCAAGGATCCGGAAGCCCTGAAGGTGGGTCAGCGCCTGTTCCTGCAAAACTGTTCCCAGTGTCATGGCTCCGATGCCCGCGGTGGCCGCGGTTTCCCGAACCTGACCGACAGCGAATGGCAGTGGGGCGGCGCACCCGACCAGATCAAGACCACCATCATGGGCGGTCGTCAGGGGATCATGGCCGCTTGGGGCGAGATCCTGGGTCAGGACGGGGTGAAGGAGGTGGCCTCCTATGTGCTGAGCCTCTCCGGTCGCAAGGTTGATCTGGTGGAAGCCAAGAAAGGGGAAGCACGCTTTGCCATGTGCGCCGCCTGCCACGGCCCGGATGCCAAGGGCGGCATCGCCTTCGGCGCCCCCGACTTGACCAACAACATCTGGCTCTATGGCGGCTCCCGTCAGGTGGTCGAACAGACCATCACCCACGGTCGTCACGGCGTGATGCCGGCCTGGAAGGACATTCTGGGGGAAGACAAGGTACATCTGCTCGCCTCCTACGTTTACAGCTTGTCCCACAACGATCGGCAAAATCAGCAGTAACATGTGATAAGCACGTGATTAATCAGCAAAAAGCCTCGACTCTTCGAGGCTTTTTGTTATCTTGTGTTGGCTGAATTACCGCCATTTCGTTAACCATTTGTTTCGGTAGCATCATGACCCAACCCTGGTATCGCCAATTCTGGCCCTGGTTCATCATCGCCCTCCCCTGCGCCGCCGTGGTAGGCAGCATCGCCACCGCCATCATTGCCAGCAAGGATGGGGTCAACCTGGTAGCGGAGGACTACTACAAGCAGGGCAAGGAGATTAATCAGGATCTCAGCAAGTTCGATCGCGCCGAGGCGCTCGGCATCCGTATCGCCCTCAATGTCAGCAACAAGGAGCTGACGTTAAATCCACTGTCCGGGGATTTCCCCCTCGGGCAGGCACTGCACCTCTCCCTGTTTCATCCCACGTTGGCGGGCCTGGACAGCGAACATCTGCTGACGGCCGATGGCAAGGGAGTCTATCGCCTGATGCTGGACAAGCCCCTCACCGGCAAGTGGCACGTGCGGGTCGATGCCTTCAACCATGAATGGCGCCTCCAGGAGACGGCACAACTGCCGACTCAGGCAGCGATTGAGCTCGATCCCAAGGGACGTTGAATCACGAAGGCAGGGTGATCGGCACGCCGGTCAGCCACCCTTCTCCCCGACCCGGCCTGCTGGGCTGCATCAAAGAGGGATGATCACCATGACCGGCTGTTTTCACTGTGGTGAACCGGTTCCCACTGGCAGTAACTTTACTCTCGAGATCAAAGGCATCGTTCAGCCGATGTGTTGCCCTGGCTGTCAGGCCGTGGCACAGACCATTCTCGAATGCGGCCTCGCCAGTTATTACGAACACCGCACCGCTCCCGGCATCAAGGGGGAACTGGTGCCCGAAGAGCTCGCCGCCCTCACCCACTACGATCTGGCGGAGGTGCAGCAGGAGTTCGTCACCGACACCGGTACGGGTCGCGAAACTACGCGCGAGATCCAACTGACGGTGGAAGGTTTGACCTGCGCCGCCTGTGCCTGGCTCATCGAGCGGCACCTGATGACCCTGCGCGGTCTGCGTTACATCAACGTCAATACCACCACCCATCGCGCCCGCATCAAGTGGGATCCGGCCCAGCTCTCTTTGAGCGACATTCTCAAGGGCTTTGCCAGGGTCGGCTATCGCGCCTATCCCTTCCAGACTCATCAGCAGGAAGCGCTCTACGCCAAAGAGGTGCGCAGCTACATGTTCCGCATGGCGCTGGCCGGCCTTGGCTCCATGCAGGTGATGATGTGCGCCGTAGCACTCTACATGGACCTCTTCATCAGCGTGGAAGAGGAGTTCATGATCTACTTCAAGTGGATAAGCCTTCTGCTCTCCACCCCCATCATGATCTACTCGGCCCAGCCTTTTTACGTGGGGGCATGGCGCAGCCTGAAGCAGGGGCACCTCTCCATGGATGTTTCGGTGTCGCTGGCACTGATCGGCGCCTTCGTCGCCTCCATCTGGGCCACGGTCTTCAACACGGGTGAGGTCTATTACGACTCCATCACCATGTTCGTCTTTTTCCTGCTGTTGGGCCGTCTGCTGGAACTGCGAGCGAGGCGCAAGGCGTCGGAGTCGAGCTCCAACCTGGCGCGCCTGGTACCCATCATGGCAACCCGCATCGATGATGACGGCGAACACGAGGTGGCCGCCAAGACGCTGCGAGTCGGAGACAGGGTGCGGGTACTCGCGGGGGCCACCCTGCCGGCAGACGGCATCGTCACCCTGGGCCAGGCCAGCCTCAACGAATCCATGCTGACTGGCGAACAGTTGCCTCTGCTCAAACAGGCCGGAGATCCCGTCTATGCAGGCACCATCAACACCGATGCCCCCCTGGAGATCCGGGTCAGCCATTCCATTGAAGAGTCGCGCCTGGCCCAGATCATGCGCCTGCAGGATCATGCTCTGGACGACAAGCCCGCCATCGCCCAGCTGGCGGACGTGCTGTCGCGCCACTTTATCCTGGTGCTCCTGATCATTGCGGCCGGGGTCTGGACCTTCTGGCATTTTCATGAGCCCGAGCGGGCCTTCTGGGTCACCCTGGCGGTGCTGGTGGCGACCTGCCCCTGCGCCCTCTCGCTGGCCACCCCGACCGCACTGACCTCGGCCACTGCCAACCTGACCCGCAGCGGCATCCTACTGCGCCGCGGCCACGTGCTGGACATTCTGACCCGGGCCAACCGCATCGTGATGGACAAGACGGGGACCCTGACCACGGGCAACATCAGCCTGGTGAGCACCCAGCCCCTCGGCGAGCTCGACGCAGCCCGCTGCCTCGCCCTCGCCCAGGCCCTGGAGACCTATTCCGAGCATCCCATCGCCCGTGCGTTTCGAAGCAAACCACTGGCGGACGGGGTGCCGCTCGCCGCCAGCGACGTCACCCCCGTCATCGGCCACGGCGTGCAGGGAGTAATTGAGGGCAAGCATTACCGCATCGGCAGTGCACGCTGGCTCGAACTGGCGCAAGAAGAGAATGCCGCTCAAGGGCTGACCATCTATCTGGCCGATGAACACGGACTGCTGGCCCGTTTCATCCTGGCCGACACGCTGCGCCCCGATGCCGGTGCACTGATCCAGGCCTTCAAGGAGGCAGGCCTGCAAACCACCATTCTCACCGGCGACGGTTCGGACCAGGCGGACATGCTGGCCCGCGAGCTGGGGGTCGATGAGCTGGTAAAAGGGGTCACCCCGGACGGCAAGCTGGCCTATCTCAAGGCCCGGGAAGCGGCCGGGGATATCAGCATCATGGTGGGAGATGGCATCAACGACGCCCCTGTGCTGGCCGGCGCCCACGCGTCCTTTGCCATGGCGGGGGGCACGGATCTGGCCAAGAACAGTGCCGACGCCATCCTGCTGGCCGACGATCTCTCCCGTCTGCTGGCCGCCCGGGCCCTGGCCCTGCGAACTCGCAAGATCATCAAGGAGAACTTTGCCTGGTCCATCGGCTACAACCTGCTTGTGCTGCCGCTGGCTGCAAGTGGCTGGCTCCCCCCTTATCTGGCGGCTGCTGGCATGTCCCTGAGCTCCCTCATCGTGGTCACCAACTCCATGCGGCTCAACCGGTGAGCAGCCATCTGGCATCCTCCCGGGTGGCGGCACCTCTTGCCTCGCCGGGTTATCATCCCCCTTTCACCACAGGGTCCACGCCATGAACATTATCTTCGTCCTCATCCCCATCGCCATCCTGTTCGTTGTCATTGCCGGCGCCGTCTTCTTCTGGGCCATCCGCTCCGAGCAGTTCGAGGATCTCGACAGGCAGGGCTCCAACATCCTGTTTGACGAGGAGCAGCGCCCCTTGCCCCCCTCTGAACAACAAGCAGAACAGGAAAACAGGCCCCATGACCAGCAGCCTTGACCTCATGGGCGCCCTGCTGGTCGGGCTTGCCGGTGCCGGCCACTGTATCGGCATGTGTGGCGGCGTGTCCGCAGCGCTCTCCATGGCCATACCTGCCGAGAAGCAGCATTTTTGGGGCAGGCTCGGTTATCTGCTCAACTACAACCTGGGGCGCATCCTGAGCTATGTGCTGGCGGGCGCGCTGGTGGGCGGCTTGCTCGCCACCACCACGGAGATAGGCGCTGGCAAACACGCCCTGGCAGGGCTTCGCCTCATCGCCGCCCTGCTGATGATAGCGCTCGGCCTCTACTTGGCTGGCTGGTGGCATGGCGTCTTGCTGCTCGAGCGCATCGGTGCGAAGTTCTGGCCTCTCATCAAGCCGCTGGCAGGCAGGTTTCTCCCGTTTACATCAGCCAGGCAGGCCCTCCCCTTTGGCATGATATGGGGCTGGCTCCCTTGCGGCCTCGTCTACTCCATGCTGACCTGGAGCGCTGCCGCAGGCTCCGCGAGTGGCGGGGCACTCATCATGCTCTTTTTCGGCCTCGGCACCCTGCCGACCCTGTTTGCGCTAGGGGGGCTGGCAGACCGATTGCGCTACTGGCTCACCCTGCGCAGCCTGCGCCTTGGGGGCGCCTTGCTGCTTATTGCCTACGGGATCCACACCCTCTGGATCTGGATGGCGTCCTTTTGAAACCCTATCCAAAACGGATGAGATGGTGGTAAACTTGTTTGATATAAATCAATTATTCATTTGAGCCTATGATCCCGGACAAGAAACCTGGCAGACGTATTCAGAGCGGTGGCTGTGCAATTCATTGCCAGGATTGCAGCATCAGCCAGCTCTGCATCCCCTTCACCCTGAACGATAACGAGCTCGATCAGCTCGACAGCATCATCGAGCGCAAAAAGCCGTTCCAGAAGGGTGAAGAGTTGTTCAAGGCCGGCGATGAGCTCAAGTCGCTCTATGCCATACGTTCCGGGACCATCAAGTCATACACCATCACCGAACAGGGTGACGAACAGATCACCGCCTTCCACCTCGCCGGTGATCTGGTCGGTTTCGACGCCATCCACAAGCAGGCCCACCCCTCCTTCGCCCAGGCGCTGGAAACCGCCATGGTGTGCGAAATACCGTTCGATGTGCTCGACGACCTCTCTGGCAAGATGCCCAAACTGCGCCAGCAGATCATGCGGCTGATGAGCAACGAGATCATGGGCGACCAGGAGATGATACTGCTGCTCTCCAAAAAGAACGCCGAAGAGCGCCTCGCTGCCTTCCTGCACAATCTCTCGGTTCGTTTCTCCGAGCGCGGCTTCTCCGCCAAGGAGTTCCGCCTCTCCATGACCCGTGGAGACATCGGCAACTACCTCGGTCTCACCGTCGAGACCATCAGCCGCCTGCTGGGCCGTTTCCAGAAATCCGGTCTCATCAGCGTCAAAGGCAAATACATTACTGTACTGGACAACGTTGCCTTGGGCGTCATGGCCGGAGCCACTCGTCCTCCCTGCGGTTAATCCCCGTTTATTCCCTTTTTTGCCGGATCGGATCACCCTGAAATTTGATCCGGCACACCTTCCCGTCTCCCCCCTTGGACTAAGCTGTAATAGCTAAAGAGTTGCCATCATTGGCCTTTTTACCAAGGAGGAGAACATGGTCAAGTACCGAAACATTCTGGTGGTGATCAATCCCGAGGAGGAGCGCCAGATCGCGCTCGAGCGCGCGGTCAAGGTCGCCGAGCTGGATGAGGGCGCCCAGCTGACCCTGCTCCTGACGATTTACGACTTCTCTTACGAGATGACCGCCATGCTCTCGGCAGACGAGCGGGAAGAGATGCGCCATGGTGTCATCGCCCAGCGTCGGGAGTGGCTCGACGAGATCCTCACTCCCTATCGGGCCAGAGGACTGGAATGCGAAGTGAAAGTGCTCTGGCACAACCGTCCCTTCGAGTGCGTCATTCAGGAAGTGCTGGAACAGCGTCACGATCTGGTCGTCAAGGCGACTCACAAGCACTCCTTCCTGCAAACCTTCATCTTCACCCCCACCGACTGGCACCTGCTGCGCAAATGCCCCTGTCCGGTTCTGCTGGTAAAAGAAGGGCACTGGCAACGGGGGGGCAACCTGATTGCCGCCATCAACTGCTCGAGCGATGACAAGGAGCAGAAGGTGCTCAACGAGCGGATCACCCGCGAGGGGATCGCCATCGCC
Organism: Aeromonas sp. LsrichE-8G; assembly: GCF_022869435.1. Taxonomy (NCBI): domain Bacteria; kingdom Pseudomonadati; phylum Pseudomonadota; class Gammaproteobacteria; order Aeromonadales; family Aeromonadaceae; genus Aeromonas; species Aeromonas sp. LsrichE-8G. The sequence goes on along the minus strand of NZ_JALIHH010000080.1, from coordinate 3,284 downwards.
GAGCTGCTTGGTGCCAGTCTCTATCTGGTCAACACCTACCCGGGCACCCCGGTCAATGTCGCCATCGAACTGCCAGAGTTCGATCCCAACGCCTACAACGATGCCATTCGCAAACACCATGAAGATCTGCTGCGGGAGCATGCCGATCAGTTCGGCATCAACCACATGTGGACCAAGGTGGCGGAAGGCTTGCCGGAGGAGGTGCTGCCGGACATGGCGGACGATCTGAATGCCACCCTGATGATCATGGGATGCGTCGGCCGTACCGGCCTCTCTGCCGCCCTGCTTGGCAACACCGCCGAGCACGTGGTGGACAGGCTCAACTGCGACATTCTCATCCTCAAACCCGACGATTACAGCAGCCCTGTGGATGACAGGCGTCATCCTGCATAAGCGTTTCTTGCCCTCCCCCGGGACATGGCTATAATAAGCCGCTTATTTTTGTCCCGGGTTTGAGGCCATGCTAGAAGAGCTTAACGCCAAAGAGAAATACAGTTTCAACAAGCTGCAGAAACGCCTGCGGCGCAACGTGGGCCAGGCCATCGCCGACTTCAACATGATTGAAGAGGGTGACAAGATCATGGTCTGCCTGTCTGGCGGCAAGGACAGCTTTGCCATGCTCGACATCCTGATGAGCCTGAAGGCCAGCGCCCCCATCCATTTCGATCTGGTGGCCGTCAACCTGGATCAGAAGCAACCCGGCTTCCCCGAGCACGTGCTGCCCGAATACCTGAGCACCCTCGGCATCGACTTCAAGATCGTGGAAGAAGATACCTACTCCATCGTCAAGGAGAAGGTACCGGAGGGCAAGACCACCTGCGCGCTCTGCTCCCGCCTGCGCCGCGGCATTCTGTATCGCACCGCCCAGGAGCTGGGTTGCACCAAGATCGCCCTTGGCCATCACCGTGACGACATCCTCGAGACTCTGTTCCTCAACATGTTCTACGGTGGCAAGCTCAAATCCATGCCCCCCAAGCTGGTGAGCGACGATGGCAAGAACGTGGTGATCCGCCCCCTGGCCTACTGCAAGGAGAAAGATCTGGTGCGCTATGCCGAGGTCAAGGCCTTCCCCATCATCCCCTGCAACCTGTGCGGCTCCCAGGAGAACCTGCAGCGCCAGGCCATCAAACAGATGATGCAGGAGTGGGATCGCCGCTTCCCGGGTCGTCTCGAAACCATGTTCACCGCCATTCAGGACGTGATCCCGAGCCACCTGCTCGATCACCAGCTGTTTGACTTCAAGAGCATCAACCGCGACTCCGGCATCATCGACGGTGGCGACAAGGCATTTGATCCGCCCGAGCTGCCCAAGGCGCCGCTGCTGGACATCGACGAGATGGACATGCTGGACGTGATTGAGGTGCGCTAAGCCCCGTCACCCACAAAAAAGGAGCGCCAGGCGCTCCTTTTTTCATTCTGGCAATCTGCGGACTCGGGTCGCTACCCCTTGTGCAGCCAGGGGGTCAGACGCAGGATCTCCCCTTGCAGTTGCAGCTTGCCCTGGGCAAACCCCTTCAGCTGCGCATTGCTGAGCAGCAGTTGCCCCTGCTGCCAGGAGACGGCCTCCTGACGGGCACCCTCCACAAGGTAGGCTGTGCCTGCGGGCGCCACCATGGAGATCCGCACCCCTTCCATCTTGGGCAGGAAATACTGGCCGACCATGCCGGCCATCTTGTCGAGCAATCGCTGCATCTGCTGCTGGCGCGAGACAAGCTCGGCCAGCGGCACCTCGGGTGTGGCGGGGGCGTCGGCCATCACCTGTACCGACAGATCGCAGGCGGCATGGGCCTCGGTGAGCCCCACCACCACGATCGCCTTGTCGAGGTTGAGATCTTCGTCATAGGGCAGACGCAGTTCGCCATCCACCGTGACCTCGGCGGGCACATCCCTGTCCGGGGTCGAGACCCGGGCCGAGGTGAGCCCGCAGCGCCGACCGTTCTGTTGACTGGCCAGATAAAAGCCCAGTCTGGCGTGGCCGAACTCCCCCTTGGCGAAGGTCTTCATCTGGCTGTAGAAGGTGCCGTAGTCGAGTTCAAGGGACGGCTCAGCCTGTCCCAGCATGGGTACCAGCAGGAGCGCCGCCATCCCGTATCGCTTGTTCATATGCCATCCTTTTGCATCACGCTCCGGGCGGGTCGACACCGGCTGACCCCCTGGTATCCCGTTATGCGTTGAAATGATCCGGGCCCTGCCCGTTGTTGCCACTGGCAACCTCGGTCACTTCGACTGCCACCCCACACAGATCCCGGTAGAGAATGCCCTTGCAGTTGAAGTAGAGCGGCGCCACCCAGATAAGTCCCAGCCCCATGGGGATGAGCGCCAGGAAGAAGAGTGCCAGCATGACCCCGTGCAGCAGCACTATGCTGGGCCAGCCCCGGGCAAAGAGCTTGAGGGAGACCAGAATGGCCTGAGCCGGGGAAAGACCGCGCTCCAGCACCAGAGGTACGGTAAACACCAGCCCCATGCCCACCAGGGCGGAAGGGATGAAGGCCAGCATCACAGGCACACCCAGCAGCTCGAACAGGGGTCCAAACAGGCTGGTGATGAGGCTGCCGAGCAGACTCAGGCTGCCCAGGCGCAGGAAGTGGCGGAAGAAGTCGAACACCTGGCTCGGCCGGGCGCGTACCCCCACCGACTGCTGCAACCCCAGCATGTCGAGGGAGGAGGTCATGGGTGACATGATCACCGTGACCAGCAGGCTCAGGATCAGGGCCATATCCATATCCCCTCCTTCACGGGCGACATAGGGCGTCAGCAAGGTATTGCTCAGCAGGATCCAGATTGCCATGACCCCGGCGATGGCCAGCGCCAATCCGAAACCGGTGCGACGAGTCTGTTGCCACCCCTCTTTCAACACCCCTTGCAGGTCCAGACGATATCCCTGGCTGAGGGACTGTTCGAGGGTTCCACCGATCCGCATTCTATTACTCAATTGACTGTCCAACATTCACTGACGACTGATCCAAGGTGGCACATTATAGCGGTTTGAACCGGCATGCGTAGCCGTTTTTCCTGTTATCTTCCGTTCAGAAAGCCATTGATACCAAAGGCCTTGCAGCCCTACTTGATGAAGTTCCCCTCACCCTTGGCCCCTCTGTCCAACGGGAGTAGGATGTTGACATCCTCCCCCACCTTAGAGCTTCGCGTCACAGGAGGGGGATTCCCATTACTGGGTGATAGCTGCTCGCGCAGTACCGGGTTCCTGCTTCATCGGGCGGCCTGATTGCACCACGCCTCCACAGGCTAAAACGGCGTGTCCCGCCGCTAAAATATTGCGAGCGCCG
>NZ_JALIHH010000079.1:0-4453 GCF_022869435.1 Aeromonas sp. LsrichE-8G | reverse complement strand
GGACACGCCGTTTTAGCCTGTGGAGGCGTGGTGCAATCAGGCCGCCCGATGAAGCAGGAACCCGGTACTGCGCGAGCAGCTATCACCCAGTAATGGGAATCCCCCTCCTGTGACGCGAAGCGCTAAGGTGGGGGAGGATGTCAACTTGAGTCCCTGTCGCTTAGTACTGGTGTTGTCGGGTCTGACCGATATAATGTGGCCCCCAATCATGATGGATTCCGAGGTTTTTGCATGCGGCTCGACAAATTTCTTTGCGATTGCTCCGATTTGACCCGTTCCCAGGCGGGCAAGCTGATCCGTCAGGGGGAAGTGCTGGTAGACGGCGTGCTGGTCAAGCAGCCCGCCTTTCACATCAACGAGCAACACCAGATCGAGTTTGACGGCGTGACCTTGACCCTGAACCAGCAGAATCGCTACTTCATGCTGCACAAGCCGGAAGGATACGTCTGCTCCAACGAGGATCCGGATCACGCCACCGTGTTCCACCTGCTCGACGAGCCGGCCATGGGCAAACTGCATGTGGTGGGGCGCCTCGATCTCGATACCACCGGGCTGGTGCTGATCACCGATGATGGCCAGTGGTCCCATCGCATCACGTCGCCCCGTCACGAGTGTGCCAAGACCTACCATGTTTGGCTGGCTGACCCCGTGAGTGAAGAGGCCATCTCGCTCTTTGCTGACGGTATCTATCTGCGCAACGAGAACGACAAGACCCGCCCTGCGGAGCTGGAGATCCTGGACGAGCGAGAAGCACGCCTGACCATCCACGAGGGCAAGTATCACCAGGTGAAGCGGATGTTCGCCGCCATCGGCAACAAGGTGGTCGGGTTGCATCGGGAACGCATCGGCGATCTGACTCTGGACGATGAGCTGACACCGGGGGAATACCGGGAGCTGACCGAAGAGGAAGTGACTCTGTTCTAGGGGCGCGATCGCCTCTCTCCCTGTCCGGTACGAGGGAGCATCGGCGGCTCAGTGCCGCCGATGGGCGTGTTGGTCCTTCCTTCTTGCAGGAGAGACGGGGCTCAGTTCCCCATTCCCAGCACCAGGGCCGTGCCCAGGGTGGCGAGCAGGGCTCCGGCCCAGGCGGGGAGCGAGGGACGCATCCCCGAGTGCCACCACAGCAAGGGCAGCAGAATGACCGGTGTGGTGGAAGACAAGATGGCCACCATGCCCACATCTCCCTGACGCAGGGCCACCAGGATCAGGGTCATTCCCAGCGTCATTGCCAGAAATCCGTTGATACCTATCATGCCGAGCACCTGCCGGTTGATGGGGTTGTGCGGCATGGCGAGCGGCAGGCGCAGAGCCCGCAAGACGCAGTGTGCCAAGAGGGCGCTGCCCATGCGCACGCCAGAAGCGCTCACTGCGTCCACGGTGCCGCTCATCATCACCGGCTTGGCGATGATCGCTCCGAGGCTCTGGCACAGGGCTGCGGTGAGGCCAAGGGCTATGCCGACCACGAGGCGGCCGCGCACCTGCTCCCATTCGTTCTGCTGGTTGTCGCCACGACGACCAAACAGGATGGCGAGCATGACCCCGGCCAGGACCAGCAAGGCGCCTGGCAGGCGCCAACCATCGAGCCGCTCGCCAAAGAGCCAGAGCCCAAGCAGGGCGGAGAAGAGGGCGTGGCAGGAGAAGAGCAGACCGCTGCGCCTGGGGCCGAGTCGGTTCATGCAGGCAAAGAGGGCAGTATCGCCGACGAAGATGCCGATGAGGCCGGAGAGGGCCAGCAGGGGAAGGGCGCTCTCGGTGAGGGTCTGCCAGCCTCCCGTCACCAGACTTGCGCTGGCCAGCATCAGGCTGACCAGGAACATCCGCCAGCGGCTGTAGGCAAAGGCCCCCAGATGGCGAGCCGGTTTGACGGAGATGAGGGCGGCGATCGCCCATAAACTGGCGGCAGCCAGCGCCAACCATTCGTAACCCATAAAGACCCCTGAAACGGTAGACGACAACCGGACCTACAGGCGACATATCACCCCGGGCCGATTGCTTACGGGGCAGGGGAGCGTGCCTTCTTGCTGTCGCACGCACCCGTGGCCGCTATGTCGTCATAAAACCATGAAAAAAATAGCCCGGAAGACTCCCTCTATCGGGCAGGCCCGATACAATACGGGCCGTCTTCGGGGATAACAAGCGCGGCATCATGCATTCGTTTCCAGGCGCGCCGCCGGCCTTCTCCCTATTGCAGTCAAAAGAATTGAACGAGGTTAATGTATGTTTTACCGTTTCGCCGTCAGGCCAGCCCGTTGCTGGCTATCTCCCTTACTGCTTGGGTTGATGGCGGTGCCGCCGTCACTGGCTAGTAGCGTGGTTGAGCAGACTTACATTTCAGATAGACAAACCCTGGTCAAAGGCAATGGCGCCGAACCCGAGTCCCTCGATCCGGCCCTGATCCGCTCCGGCTTCCCAGGGGAGGTGGTGCTGGTGGACCTGTTCGAGGGGCTGGTGAGCGAGGATGGACAGGGCATGATAGTGCCCGCCCAGGCCCAGCGCTGGGAGACCAGCGAGGATGGACTGGTGTGGCGTTTCTTTCTGCGTCCCCAGCTCAAATGGTCCAACGGCGAGCCCCTCACAGCCCGGGATTTCGTCTACGCCTGGCGGCGGCTGCTGAATCCGGCGCAGGCTTCCCCCTCCGCTGGCCTGTTGCTGGCGACCGGCATCAACAATGCCCAGTCCATTTATGCCGGTGCGCTCGATCTCGATGCCCTGGGGGTGGAGGCAGAAAGCGACCAGATCCTGAAAGTGACCCTGGAGCGTCCCGTTCCCTATTTCCTGCAACTGGTCAGCCAGCGTCCCTTCGTGCCGGTCAACGAACGGGTCATCACCCAGTTTGGCAAGCAGTGGACCCAGCCAGGCAAGATGGTGAGCAATGGCCCTTACAAGCTGGCGAGCTGGGTGGTGAACGAGCGCATCGAAGCCGAGCGCAACCCCCAGTACTGGGATGACGCCCATACCCGGATCCAGCGGGTGACCTACCTGCCGCTCGCTTCCCAGCATGGGGAGCGGCTGCGTTACGAAGCGGGGGAGATCCAGCTCACCAACAAGGTGGCGCTGGAGTACTACCAGAAGACCATGCAGGAGGCACCGGAGCGGATCTGGGGTTTGCCGCTGCTTGGCACCTATCTTTATACCTTCAATCTCAATCTCCCTGAATTGCAGGATGTGCGGGTGCGCCAAGCGCTCTCCATGGCCATTGATCGCTACCTGCTGACCGAGAAGGTGAGCGGCCAGGGAGAACGTCCTGCCTGGTCATTGCTGCCCGCCATGCCAGGTTATGACGAACTGGATATCCCCCTCTCCCGGGAAGACCAGTCAACTCGGTTGGCCCGCGCAGCCGCGCTGTTGGCCCAGGCAGGCTACAACAGCGCCCATCCCCTCAGGTTGACACTGACCTACAACACGTCGGAGAACCACAAGAAGCTGGCTCTGGCGGTGGCGGCCATGTGGAAACCGCTGGGGGTAGAAGTCTCCCTCAACAACATGGAGTGGAATGCTTATCAGGTGGCCAAGAACAGTGGTGATTTCATGCTGGCGCGTTCATTTTTGTTTGGTGATTATGTCGAGCCGTCGTCCATGCTTGGCAGTTTCCGCTGCCAGGATCCCCAGAACGAGAGCGGCTACTGCAACCCCGTCTTCGATGGTCTGCTGCAGCAGGCCTCCGAGACCCTGGATGCCAACGTTCGGTCCGGGATCTATCATCAGGCCGAGCAACTGCTGATGGAGGAGGTGCCCGTCATCCCCGTCTATCACTACAACCAGATGAGACTGGTGGACCCGGCACTGCGCGGCTTGCCGAGCCGCAACCTCAAGGGCGCCATCGCCACCAAGGATCTCTATTTCAGCCAGCCATGAGGAGTGTGGAATGAAGATTGCCATCTTAAATGCGAAATGGGACTCCCTCCGACGTAGGTGGGAGGGGTATTTCGCCGGGGCGTCAGCCCCGCTGGTTTTGAATGTATTGCTTGATCACCTCCAACGGTGCTCCGCCGCAAGAGCCCGCAAAGTAAGAGCGTGACCAGAGTACGGGTTTGCTGTAAGCACCTCTCAAGTCCAGAAATTCATTACGCAGTCGCCTTGATGTGACCGCCTTTAACGAGTTCACCAGTACCGATAGCTGCACCGTTGGCGCGTACTCTATCAGCATGTGAACATGATCAGCCTCTCCGTCACACTCTTTCAGTTCCGCACCAAAATCTCTGCAAACCTCTGCCGCACACTGACCTAAGGAAGCGTGATGCAGATCCCCCAATATCGGCTTTCGATACTTGGTGATAAACACCAAATGTACGTGCAAAGCGTAGGCTGCATGGCGTGATTTATTAATTTTAGTGAATTGCATTCTGTCACTCAATCGGGCTTAATAGATATGGCAATAATGCTACACACTGAGCGCTAAATGCAAATTCTGAAAGCCTACAAATTCCGACTCGAACCGACCGAACAACAAGCG
>NZ_JALIHH010000078.1:26827-36477 GCF_022869435.1 Aeromonas sp. LsrichE-8G | reverse complement strand
AAGAAGTTGCTTGAGGTACTGGGTTGCATTGATAATAGTCATGGCTTCGGGTGTGTCGGTTTTTTTTTGCGATTAAATCAGATCACAAACGAAGCCTTTTTTCTATCTATTTCAATTGGTTGTAGCTAAAGATCCTGTACATGTTTCGACACTACTTCCCGCTGGGCGCGCCGGCGCGTGATTGAGCGGGATGACTTGTGGTGGGCGAGTATTGTCGTCCCAGGCAATGTGCGAGGCGGACAGGGGCATGGCGTGATCCATTGCAGGGGAAAACAGCAATATTCATTCAAATGAGTGGGTATGCGTTTATGGCTGATATTTCCCCGAGGATTTTTGAATGTTGATGCGTAATATTTCATGCTTTTGCATAAAAAAATGCCGGGCATGTCTCTGCTGGTGGGTTGTGTAGTGAAAGAGAGATGAGAATCGGGTTAACGATGCGGCAACCTTTGATTGAAGATGGCAGTCGTCAGTCGAAGAGGAGGGATGGGGGCCGCAATCGCTGTTGGTGGCAAAGTCGGGGGGAGGTTGTCTCTTTGGCGCTGCATAAAAAAAGCCCGCTACGATCGCGCAATGCTGTTCAGATAAGCACATTTTTGACTAATTATTCATAAATGCGACTTGAGTTGGGGGAGCAAGGCTGTTTCCAGTCGATGTTCCTTCAGCCTTTATCCAGCGTGGCTTGCAATAGAAAGAGGGAGGCATCATGCCTCCCTCATTTTTTAGCCCTGATACTACGTGGACTGGAACTCAAATTCTCTTAAGTGAACAGCATTGCGCTACGATCGCGGGCTTTTTGATGACTAGCAGAACCCAGTCCTGGCCCGGATCTGGAACCGGGGACAAGGGGGGCAGCGCTGGTCTGCTCGGCTTAGCGGGCGCGCACCACCAGCCCCTTGAGGTAGAAGCCTTCCGGATAGGCGGTACCGATGGGGTGATCAGATGCCTGGGAGAGCAGCTCCAGGATCTGGGCATCGCGACCGGCATCGAGGGCCGCATCGGCCACTATCTTCTGGAACAGGCTCTGCTCCATCAGGCCGGAGCAGGAGTAGGTCAAGAGCACGCCACCCGGCGCCAGCAGTTGGAACGCCAGCATGTTGATGTCCTTGTAGCCGCGGCAGGCGCCCAGCAGCTGGGCCTTGCTCTCGGCAAACTTGGGTGGGTCCAGCACGATGACATCGAACTTCTCGCCCTTCTCGCGATATTCGCGCAAGAGCTTGAAGACGTCGTGACGCACGAACTGGGTGTTGCTGGTATCGAGACCGTTCAGTTCGGCGTTCTGGCGGGCGATGTCCAGCGCATTCTGGGAGAGATCGACGTTGACTACCTCCTTGGCACCGCCCTGGAGGGCATAGACCCCGAAACCGCCGGTGTAGCAGAAGCAGTTGAGCACCCGCTTGCCTTCAGTGTATTTCGCTGCGGCAAGGCGGTTATCCCGCTGATCCAGATAGAAACCCGTCTTGTGACCGTTGCGAATATCGACCAGGATCTTGACGCCGCCGTTCTCCTCGATCACCACGGGGTCGGTCGGGGTCTCGCCATGAATGACGCCGGTGCGCTCCTTCAGCCCTTCCTTCTTGCGCACGGCCACGTCGGAGCGCTCATAGATGCTGCACTCGGGGTAGAGGGTACGCAGGGCTTGCGTTATCAGCTCACGCTGGAACTCGGCACCGGCGGAGAGGATCTGGCACACCAGGAAGTCGGCGTAGCGGTCGATGGTGAGGCCCGGCAGACCGTCGGATTCGGCGGCGCAGAGGCGATAGCCGGTGAGGCCCTGACGCTTGATGAGCCCGTCACGGGACTCCTGGGCGTATTTGAGGCGACGGATGAAGAAGTCGAGATCGACGCTCTCATCCTTGTCGAAGGTCCAGACCCGGGCACGGATCTGGGAGCTGCCGGACCAGGCACCACGGGCGAGCCATTTGCCGTCATGGGTGAAGATCTCGACGGTATCGCCGTCAACGGGGTTGCCCTGCACCCGCTCAATGCCCTTGGAGAAGATCCAGGGGTGGCGACGCAGCAGGGATTTTTCGCGGCCTTTGACGAGATAGATGGAAGCGCTCATGGGTAGTTGCCGATGGTAGAAAAGAAGGGGGCATATAGTAGGGGCTGTGAGGGTAGGCACGCAAGCCGCGTCTACCGGGATCCGTGCATCCACACGCGGTCAGGGTCGGACGGGCTGTTTAGCACGTCCCCAGCGCCTGGCCCAGACATGGCAGGCCATCTGGAGGATGGCCTGCCGGAGGGGGTCAGATCCGCAGGCCGGTGAGCGCCTGACCGAGTTCATTGGCGGTTCCCTTGAGGCCGGTGGTGCCGGCGACCGCCGCGCTGGCGGACTCCTCCACCCGGCTCGCCTCGTGGCGCACCTTGTCGAGGTTGCGAGTGATCTCCTCTGCCACCGAACTCTGCTCTTCGCTGGAGGTGGCGATCTGGGTGCTCATCTCCAGGACCGCATCGCTGTGGTTGCTGAGCCGCTCGATGTCCATGCCCACCTCGGTGATGAGCTGCTGGCTGTCGGCCGCGCGCCCCACCGTCTTCTCCATGATGTCGTTGAGCGCCCCGGTCCCGGCCTGGAGCTCCTCGATCATCTGCTGGATCTCTACCGTGGCCTGTTGGGTGCGGCTGGCGAGGGTGCGCACCTCGTCGGCCACCACCGCAAAGCCGCGTCCCTGTTCACCAGCCCGGGCGGCCTCGATGGCGGCGTTGAGGGCCAGCAGGTTGGTTTGCTGGGAGATGGCGTTGATGACGTTGACCACTTCGTTGATGCGATTGGCGTTGTGAGTCAACCGTTCGACCGCGCCCGAGGCATTGCCAATCTCGTCCGCCAGGGTGCGGATGGCGGTGATGGTGCGTGCCACCCGCTGTGCCCCGTGAGTCGCCTCGTCGCTGGACTGGCGGGTTTGCAGCAGGGTGTCATTGGCGTTGCGGGCCACTTCCCGGATGGCGGCGGACATCTGCTCCATGGCGGCGGCCAGGGAGTCCATGTGCTGTCGCTGGGCGCGGGCAAGCTGCTCGCCGTCGCTGGCATGCTCGCGAAATTCGTCGGCGGCCAGGGTAAGGGCATCGGCGGACTCTTCCACCAGTTGCACTATCTTGTGCTGGCGGTCGGTGAAGGTGTCGATACTGCCCGCCAGAATGGAGAACTCGTCCCGCACCGGAAAGAAGTTGAGCCGGAAGGTGAGATCGCCGTTCGCCACCGTCTGCAATGCCTTGTTGGTGGAGTAGAGGGCCCCCGAGACGAAGGTCATCAGATAGTGGGTGATGAGGGCCAGCAGGGCGGCCAGCACCGCGATGATGGTGAGCGTGGTGCCCTGACCATCCCAGAGGGCGTAGTGACTCGTATCCAGGGTACCGGAGACGACGCCCGCCTGACCTGCGCTGGCGCCATAGCGATAGATGTCTCCCTGCTGGCTAAGGCCGGTGGCGGCGCCAGGCGTGAGTACGAGATCCGCGGGCAGGGTAAGGGTCGGCTGCTGGCTCACCAGCTGGGCCGTGGTCTCGGCCCGCCCTTTGAGCTGATCCACTCTGAGCTGCATCGCCTGATCATGGCCGTCGGCCAGCAGATACCAGGTGAGGAAGGCGATGAACACCAGGGGGCACCAGAAGGTGATGAGAAATTTCTCGCTGATCGTGAGGTGAATGAGATAACGGTCAACCCACCGAAACTTTACTTCTTTCATAATGGTATTGCGTCCTGCAAGGGGAAGAGAGTGTCGCGCTCATTATCGCCCCGGGGAAAAATTACTTAAGGGAAAGGTGTGATAAATGGGAGAGCAATCGTTTGTCGTGCGGGTGTGGGGTCAGGTTCAGGGAGTGGGGTTTCGCTACTTCACCCGGGAGCGGGCGCTGCAACTGGGGCTGCGGGGGCATGCCTACAACCTGGAAGATGGCTCGGTGGAAATCCTGATTGCCGGTCCCGAACAGAAGGTACAGATGATGCTGGGCTGGCTTGAGCACGGGCCCCGAACCGCCACCGTCACCCGAATGGAGTGCACCCAGGCGTTGCCACCCACCGGAACCGGTTTTCATACCAACTAGCCGGGAGGGTTCATGGGGGAGAGCGGGATTGCGCAGGCCAACCGGCTCGTTGGGCAATATCGGGGGGCGACCCTGGCACTGCGCCAGCACAAGGGGATGGAAGAGGTGCATGCCTACCGGATAGCGGCCCGCCGCCTGCTGGCGCTGCTCGCCCTGTGGCGACCCCTCATTCATGAGCCCGAGCTGGAGCGGCGATTGACCCGTGCCGTCGGCACGCTCTCCGCCCTGCGCGATGCCCAGGTCTATGCGCAGCATCATGGTGGCTCGCTTCGGCAGAACCGCTTGCCACGGGTCCCCCTGTTGACCGGCCTGCTTGCCCGTTGGCTGGCCCGACTGGAAGAGGTGCCCGTCGGTGTCGATCTCTTGCCGCTGTTTCAGCTGCATCTGGCGCTGTCACTGTCGGATGCACTGGCGAAGACCACCTCCCTTCCTGTGGGCATCAGGGCGAAACTTCGGTGCTGGCACCGGCTGCGCCTGGTGCTGAAACAGGCGCGCTACGGGATGGAGCTGCTGACGGCACAGGGGGGAGGGGATCCGGCCTGGTTGTCCATGCTGGTGAGCTGGCAGGAGCGGCTTGGGCAATTGCAGGACAGGCGCCAATGGCTAAGACGCCTTGGGGGCGAAACGGGGCGAGGCCAGCAACGGCGAGCCCTGAAAACAGAGATCCGCTGCCAACTACTGCAACTGGATTGCCATCAGGCGGAGCTGGTCGGCCTTCGCATGGCATTGCTGCAGAGCGGGCAGTAAGCACCCCACAAGGTAAAAAAAGAGAGGCCATTGGCCTCTCTTTTCATTGGGACTGTCCGGGAAGGGGCGTATTACTTCACGCGCATGCCCGGCTGGGCACCTTCCTGGGGCTCGAGGATCCAGAGATCCTTGCCACCTGGACCTGCCGCCAGCACCATGCCTTCGGACATGCCAAAGCGCATCTTGCGCGGGGCCAGGTTGGCCACCATCACGGTCAGCTTGCCTTCCAGATCTTCCGGGTTGTAGGCAGACTTGATACCGGCAAACACCTGACGGGTTTCGCCGCCGATGTCCAGCTGCAACTTCAGCAGCTTCTCGGCTTCCGGCACCGCTTCGGCCTTTTTGATCAGCGCCACCCGCAGGTCAATCTTGGCAAAGTCGTCGTAGGTGATGGTCTCGCTGATGGGATCGTCCACCAGGGGGCCTGCCGGTTTCTTGCTCTGCTCCTTGGCGAGATCTTCCTTGGACGCTTCCACCATGGCATCCACCTTGGCGGACTCGATGCGGGAGAAGAGCGCCTTGAAGGGGGCGACGCCGTGGTCGACCAGAGGGGCGGCGATGCCGTCCCAGGTCAGGGTCTCGCCGAGGAAGGCTTCGGCGCGCTCGGCCAGTTGCGGCATGACGGGCTTCAAGTAGGCCATCAGCACGCGGAACAGGTTGATGCCGACGGAGCAGACGGCTTGCAGCTCGGCATCCGCCCCTTCCTGCTTGGCGATGACCCAGGGAGCCTTGTCGTCCACATAGCGGTTGGCCTTGTCGGCCAGGGCCATGATCTCGCGGATGGCGCGGCTGAATTCGCGCGCTTCATAGGCTTCGGCGATGCTGGTGCTGGCGTTGGCAAACTCGGCGTAGAGTGCGGGCTCGGCGCAGGTGGCGGCCAGCTTGCCGTCAAAACGCTTGGCGATAAAGCCGGCGTTGCGAGAGGCCAGGTTGACCAGCTTGTTGACCACGTCGGCGTTGACGCGGGAGACGAAGTCTTCGAGGTTCAAGTCCAGATCGTCGATGCGGCTGTTGAGCTTGGCGGCGTAGTAGTAACGCAGGCACTCCGGATCCAGGTGCTTGAGATAGGTGGACGCCTTGATGAAGGTGCCCTTGGACTTGGACATCTTGGCGCCGTTGACGGTTACATAGCCGTGCACGTTTACCTTGGTCGGCTTGCGGAAGTTCGCGCCTTCCAGCATGGCCGGCCAGAACAGGCAGTGGAAGTAGGCGATGTCCTTGCCGATGAAGTGATAGAGCTCGGCGTCGGAGTCCGCTTTCCAGTAGCTGTCGAAGTCGATGTCGCCGCGCTTGTTGCACAGGTTCTTGAACGACGCCATGTAGCCGATGGGGGCGTCCAGCCAGACATAGAAGTATTTGCCGGGGGCACCGGGAATTTCGAAGCCGAAGTAGGGGGCGTCACGGGTGATGTCCCACTGCTGCAGGCCGCTTTCGAACCACTCTTGCATCTTGTTGGCCATCTCTTCCTGGATGGCGCCGGAGCCGCGCACCCAGTCGGCGAGCCAGGCTTCGAACTGGGGCAGGTCGAAGAAGAAGTGCTCGGAGTCCTTCATCACCGGGGTCGCACCGGAGACGGCGGATTTCGGATCAATCAGCTCGGTCGGGCTGTAGGTGGCGCCGCACGCGTCGCAGTTGTCACCGTACTGATCGGGGGACTTGCACTTGGGGCAGGTGCCCTTGACGAAGCGATCCGGCAGGAACATGGATTTTTCCGGATCGAACAGTTGGGAGATGGTGCGGATCTTGATTTTGCCGGACTCTTTGAGGCGGCCATAGATCACGCCCGCCAGCTCGCGGTTCTCGTCGCTGTGGGTGGAGTGGTAGTTGTCGAAGCTGATGTTGAAACCGGCAAAATCCCCCTGGTGCTCCTGGGAGACGGCGGCAATCATCTCTTCCGGCGAGATCCCCATCTGCTGCGCCTTGAGCATGATGGGCGTACCGTGGGCATCGTCGGCACAGACGAAATGCACCTGATGGCCACGCATTCGCTGATAACGAACCCAGATATCGGCCTGGATGTGTTCCAGCATGTGGCCGAGATGGATGGAGCCGTTGGCATAGGGGAGGGCGCAGGTTACCAGCATTCTACGAGGATCAGTTGCCATAATACGTTCTTTATGTGCCTGTTGGGATGATACAGTGCCGTGCATGTTACCCGAATTGGGGGCGGCCTGCCTAGGGTTGTGGCCCCCGGTGCCCTGACTGGCGGCATCACGATGACGTCGGCAAGCCACTGATTTATGTGCGGTAACCGTTCACCTCAGCATAACGACAACATAATGGGGAGTTAATGGTGATTGATTCAGTAAAACAGATCCTGGCCGAATTTAAGCCGGCAGGATGGGGCAAGGATCTGGTCGCGGCCGGTTTTGTGCGTTCCGTCGAGCGGCACGAACAGACCCTGGCCATCACGCTGGTGCTGCCCTTTGCCGGCCAGTCCCTGTTTGAACAGATCAAAGAGGAGTTCGATTCCCGGCTGCGCAGCGCAACCGGTGCGACCCGCATCGACTGGACGGGGGAGATAGACGTGGCCAGCATGCCCCGCGCGCAGCAACTGGCGGCGGTGCAGGGGATCCGCAATATCCTGGTGGTTGCCTCCGGCAAGGGAGGGGTGGGCAAGTCCACTACCGCGGTCAACCTGGCGCTGGCGCTGCAAAAAGAGGGGGCGCGGGTCGCCCTGCTGGATGCGGACATCTATGGCCCCTCCATCCCGACCATGACGGGGACCCTCAAGGAGCGCCCTGTCAGCTTTGATGGCAAGTTGATGGAGCCGGTGATGGCCTGCGGCATCAAGAGCAACAGCATCGGTTATCTGGTGGCCGAGCAGGATGCCACCATCTGGCGCGGTCCCATGGCGAGCAAGGCACTCGGGCAGATCCTGCACGAGACCCGCTGGGGCGAGGTGGACTACCTGGTGGTGGACATGCCCCCGGGCACCGGCGATATCCAGCTGACGCTGGCCCAGCAGGTGCCCACCACGGCGGCGGTGATCGTCACGACGCCCCAGGATGTGGCGCTGGCAGATGCCCGCAAGGGGATCGCCATGTTCAACAAGGTCAATGTGCCTGTGCTTGGCATCGTCGAGAACATGAGTTACCACGTCTGCAGCGCCTGCGGGCATCACGAGCCGTTGTTCGGTACCGGCGGTGGCCAGAAGATGGCGGAGCAGTATCACGTGGCGCTGCTTGGTCAGTTGCCGCTGCATATCGACATTCGCCAGCACATGGATGACGGCTGCCCCACCGTGTTCGGTGCGCCGGATGGCGAGCTGTCACAGACTTACCTGAAACTGGCTCGCCGGGTAGGGGCCGAGCTCTATTTCAGCGCAAAACCGATTGCGACCCCGCTCTACACGGTGGCGCTGGACGAATAATCGGCGTTCGGCCAAGGGGGACGGATTTGGGGTGGGCATGGCCACCCCTTTTTCATATAATGGATCGGTTTAAACAATCCCCAGTGCTCTTCTCTTTAGGTATTTTCAATGTCTGATACTCAACATTCCTGCGTGATCATCGGTATTGCTGGTGCATCCGCGTCCGGCAAGAGTCTTATCGCCCAAACCATCTATGAAGAGCTGGTGGCCGAGCTGGGAGCGGGTCAGATTGGTGTGATCACCGAGGATTGCTACTACCGTGATCAGACCCACCTGACCATGGAAGAGCGGGTCAAGACCAACTATGACCACCCCAATGCCCTGGATCACGATCTGCTGGTGCAGCATCTGACCCAGCTGACGCAAGGGGAAGCAGTCAACATCCCCCAGTACTCCTATACCGAGCACACGCGCATGACCGAGGTCACCACCTTTGCACCGCGCCGTGTCATCATCCTCGAAGGGATACTGCTGTTGACCGACAGCCGCCTGCGCGAACTGATGGACGCCTCCATCTTCATGGATACCCCGCTCGACATCTGTTTGCTGCGCCGTCTGGTGCGCGATGTGCAGGAGCGCGGTCGTACCATGGACTCCGTGCTCAAGCAGTATCAGAAGACTGTGCGTCCCATGTTCATGCAGTTCATCGACCCGTCCAAGCAGTATGCCGACGTGATCGTGCCCCGTGGCGGCAAGAACCGCATCGCCATCGACATGCTCAAGGCGCGTATCCGCCATATGTTGATTGGTTGAGAGAAAACAAGCCGGGTGATGCCCGGTTTTTTTTTAATGAATCTTTTGTCAGGAGAGTCGCAGAATGCGTCTTTGTGATACCGATATCGAACGGCACCTGGATGAAGGCAAGATCGTCATCGAGCCGCGGCCCGGTGTTGAGCGGATCAGCGGCGTCAGCGTCGATGTGCTGCTGGGCAACGAGTTTCGGGTGTTTCGCGATCATACCGCGCCTTACATCGACCTTGGCGGTACCAGTGCCGAGATGGCCGATGCCATCGAGCGGGTGATGAGCGAGGAGATCCACGTGCCGGACGGTGAAGCCTTCTATCTGCACCCGGGTCAGCTGGCGCTGGCGGTGACCTATGAATCGGTTACCTTGCCCGCCGATATCGTCGGCTGGCTGGATGGTCGCTCCTCCCTGGCTCGCCTGGGCCTCATGGTGCACGTCACCGCCCACCGCATCGATCCGGGCTGGTCCGGTCGCATCGTGCTGGAGTTTTACAACGGCGGCAAGTTGCCTCTGGCCCTTCGTCCCAAGATGAAGATCGGTGCCCTGAACTTCGAGATGCTGTCAGGTACCGCGGCTCGCCCGTACAACAAACGGGAAAATGCCAAATACAAGAGTCAGCAAGGGGCTGTGGCCAGCCGGATCAACCAGGATTGATCCCCGCACCGTGCGGCTTGTCTATCGAGGAGGGTGCCAAGGCACCCTCTTTTATATCTGACAAAAGGAAACGGGCGTGCCGAGCGGGTTGAA
>NZ_JALIHH010000078.1:0-26660 GCF_022869435.1 Aeromonas sp. LsrichE-8G | reverse complement strand
TTTTTTTTTTTGCTGAAATATTTCAACAACGGGTATGGCGCATCGAGCCTTCTGGCATAATCCGCCGCAACTCATAAACAGGTTCGTTTTTATGTTTGAAATGTTTAGTGGTTTGGGTTTGTGGTGGTCAATCGGTTTGGTATTGGCCGTTTTTTTTGTGCTGGCCTATGAATTCATCAACGGCTTTCACGATACCGCCAACGCGGTAGCAACGGTTATCTATACCAAGGCGATGCCAGCTCATATGGCGGTGGTGGCTTCCGGTCTGTTCAATTTCGCCGGTGTCATGCTGGGTGGATTGGGTGTGGCCTACGCCATCGTTCATCTGCTGCCCATCGATCTGCTGCTTGGCATGGACTCCACCCAGGGTCTGATCATGGTGTTCTCCCTGCTGTTCTCGGCCATCGTCTGGAACCTGGGAACCTGGTACTTCGGCATTCCGGCATCCAGCTCCCACACCCTGATCGGTTCCATCCTGGGAGTAGGCGGTGCCTATGCCCTGATCAGCCATCAACCCCTGAAAGAGGGTATCAACGTCGGCAAAGCCATCGACATCATGCTCTCTCTCATCATCTCTCCCACCGTGGGCTTCATCATTGCCGCCTTGCTGCTGTTCGCCATGAAGCGCGTATGGCTTGGCAGCAAGATCCACAAGACCCCGGAAGAGCGCCTGCTGGTGGACGGCAAGAAGCATCCACCGTTCTGGGCCCGTGTCACACTGATTTGTTCCGCAATGGGGGTGAGCTTCGTGCACGGCTCCAACGATGGTCAGAAAGGCATCGGTCTGGTGATGCTGGTGCTGATCTGCATGGCGCCTGCCTATTTTGCGCTGGACATGAACAGCCGCTCCTATGATCTGGACAGAACCCAGGATGCCAACCAGCGCATCATGGAGATCTACCAGCGTAACCAGGATCAGGTCTCCCATCTGGTGAACTTCAGTATCCCTGCCAAAGCCCAGGAGGAGCTGATGAGCCACTGTGCGGCAGGGGAGGCCCTGCAGGCCATGGCGACCCTCGACAAGCGTCTGGGCCAAGTGCGCACCTACGAGGAGATGAATCTGGTGGATCGCCGCGAAGTGCGTCGCCTGCTGCTGTGCATCGACGACACTGCCCGCAAGGTCTCCAAATTGCCGCTGCCGGCCAAGGAGTTGACCGATCTTGCCAAATGGCGCAAGGATCTGACCGCCACGGCCGAATATGCGCCGACCTGGGTCATCGTGTCCATCGCGCTGGCGCTCGGTTGCGGCACCATGGTGGGCTGGCGTCGTATCGTCTACACGGTAGGGGAGAAGATTGGTTCCTCCGGCATGACCTACAGCCAGGGCATTGCAGCCCAGATCACGGCCGCCGCGTCCATCGGGATTGCGAGTCTGACCGGGATGCCGGTGTCCACCACCCACATTCTCTCCTCCGCGGTGGCGGGGACCATGGTGGCCAACAAGTCCGGCCTGCAGAGCCAGACCATCAAGACCATTCTGCTGGCCTGGGTGCTGACGTTGCCGCTCACCATGCTGCTCTCCGGCGGTCTCTTCCTGCTGAACAACCATCTCTTTGGCGGATAAGCGCGACAGTCATTGGAAATGAAACAAGGGCCTTCGGGCCCTTTTTTGTTGCCTGGTGAATATCACGTCATGCGGCAATAGTTCAATGAGTAATAGCTATATGCCATCAGACAAGAAGTTGAATGACATTATCTATCACCTCTTTAGCTTCTCTACATCCCTCAACCACTCGTTGTGCACAGTGAGGGGAACCTGCCTGTGTGACGCCTTGTTACGAGCCGACCCTTGCACGTGAAGCTGAAGGGAGGGCGTTCAACGGGTCTATGATCCTCACCAGAAATGATGAGAGTGAAGAGCGCCACAGGTCGCCCTATGTCTGGCATTCCCGTTCAACTTGGGCTGTCTCAGCCACCACTGAACACACCGACTGTGAACCAAAGGGGGAACGCTGCCAGACTGTTTGCCAATGGCATCATATGCTGTCAACGCACGGACCTTATCGACAAACCAGAGCATGTCGTGGTGCGTTGACAGAGATGAATCCTCTGTCTGGTGCGTTATTCACGTCTTGCTTGGACTGTGTGTGTGATCGCTGAACATCGGGAAAGCGGCGGATATCGAACGGGCAGGGGGGGAGAGCAAGGCGATGTCAGCCCCAAAAAAGAGACAAAAAAAGAGCCACACATTGTGTGGCTCTTTATTCAGACTAACGAGTCTGCTCAGGGGCGACCGGCCGGGCTGGTTGCCACGTTGCTGGCAGCGGTGCTGCCACCGTGGCGACCGGAGGTCACGACTTCGCTGCGTACCAGGGGAGCGTACTCCACGGGTTCACGGGGTGTCGGGGCAGGCGCCGCAGCCGGCGTTGCCATGGGGGCATAGGCCTTGCGGGCACGGGCCAATACACCGGCACCCTTGCTGACCTTCACTTCGGGGCTGGTTGCTGGCTCGGTTTGCACCACGGCAGCCGGCATCTCGACAACCTCCGCCTCGGCGGTGGCCGTCTCCTCAGCGATCACGACAGGTGCCGCTTCAGCAACCGGTGCAACCTCTTCTGGGATGGCCTCCACTTGCTGGGTCTGCTCGACAGCATCGATCACGGCGACAGGTTCGTCATGAGAGGCGGTGTCGACGATAGGTTCGACCATCTCGGGTTCGACAACTGCCACTTCGGCCACGGGTTCAGGGTCTGCTTGCGCAGCCCGCTCAACTTCGTCAGTGGAGGGCGCGTCCACAGCCTGGGCTGTCAGTGCTTGCTCTGCCGCTTCCTCAGCAACGGCTTCAGCCACCACGTGTTCGGTCAGTGCGGCGGAGGCCTGCAGGGCGGCTGCAACCGCTTCTGCGCTCGGAATGGTGATGACAGGCACAACCGGTTCTTCCACCTTCACCTGAGCCGCATCGGCCTGGGCCGCGGTAGTCAGCTGCACTTCACCTTGTGCTTCGTCTTCACGCTGGCCACGAGCCTCTTCGTTGATGCGCTTGCGACGTTGCCCTTCGATGCGCTGATTGCGCGGGGTACGGCGGGAACGACGCTGACCTTCGCCTTGCTCTTCTTGCTGCTCAGCGGCGGCTTGCACGTCGGCGACATCGATGATTTGCTCGTCAGTCGGCAGGGCAGGGGTGTCGGTCGCGGCGACATCGACACGGATCTGCTTGCGCAGTTGGCGACGTTCGCGGCGCTCGGCCACTTTTTGCTCTTTTTCCTGACGCGGTTCAGCGCTGGTGACCGCAGTATCAACGGTATCAACCGCCTCGACGATCACCTCGGCACGGGGTTCGCGGGGGGCGCGAGGTTCACGAGCCGGACGCGGGGCACGAGGTTCGCGCTCCTGGCGGGGTTCGCGAGGCTCACGCTCCATGCGCTGTTCGGTGCGCACTTCGCCACGGGGTTCCCGTTCCTGGCGCGGTTCCCGCTCTTTGCGCGGGCGACGATTACGATCACTGCTCTCGCGGCTGGCTGCGCCTTCACGCTTCTCGCCGGCCTCGGCATTGCGACTGCCGCGGTTGTCGTCGCGACGACCACGTTGACCACGGCTGCGGGATTCATCGCGCTGGTGACGGTGCCCGTCATCCTTGCGAGCTTCGCGCTGGGCGGCCGGTTTGTCGGCAGGCGCCTTCACCTCGGCCGGAGCCGCATCGGAGGAGGCACCGAACAGGCCGGAGAAGGCCTTGGCCAGCTTGCCAAAGAAGCCGACTTGTTCTGCAACCGGAGCGGGAGTCGCAACAGGAGCCGGAGCGGCGGGCGCAACCGGCTGAGGAGCCGGGGCAAACCCTTGCAGCAGCGGTTGTTCACGCTCGACTACCTGAGCCTGGCGCGGCTGATAGACCGGCTTGGCAATCTCGGTTTTGAGCTCGTAGCTGGCCGCTTCCGGGATCTCGTTCTGACGGATGCGGGTCACTTCGTAGTGCGGGGTTTCCAGATGCTGGTTCGGAATGATGTAGACACGTACATCATTGCGCTGTTCCAGATTGGCGATGGAGGTACGCTTCTCGTTGAGCAGATAGGCGGCCACATCGACCGGCACCTGGGCATGCACCTGCTCGGTATTGTCCTTCATGGCCTCTTCTTCGATGAGACGCAGGATGGACAGGGCGAGGGATTCATTGTCACGGATGACCCCCTGACCCTGGCAACGGGGGCAGATATGGCTGCTGGACTCGTTGAGGGAGGGACGCAGACGCTGGCGAGACATCTCCAGCAGACCGAAACGGGAGATACGGCCCAGCTGGATGCGGGCACGATCCTGATGCACAGCTTCACGCAGACGGTTTTCCACTTCGCGCTGATTGCGAACCGGGGTCATGTCGATGAAGTCGATGACAATCAGGCCACCCAGGTCACGCAGGCGCAGCTGGCGGGCGATCTCGTCGGCCGCTTCCAGGTTGGTCTGCAGGGCGGTCTCTTCGATATCGCCGCCCTTGGTGGCGCGGGAGGAGTTGATATCGATGGAGGTCAGTGCTTCAGTCGGGTCGATGACGATGCTGCCGCCGGAGGGCAGGCGCACTTCGCGCTGGAAGGCCGATTCGATCTGGCTCTCGATCTGGAAGTGGTTGAACAGGGCGACATCGCCCTTGTACAGCTTCACGCGATTGAGGAAATCGGGGCGGACCAGCTCGATATGCGACTTGGCGCGCTCGAAGATGACCGGGTTGTCGATCAGGATCTCGCCCACATCGCGACGCAGATAGTCACGGATGGCGCGCACGATGACGTTGCTCTCCTGGTGAATGAGCACCGGAGCGGAACGTTGTTGTGACGCCTTGTGGATGGAGTCCCAGTGATTGAGCAGAACGTTCAGATCCCACTCCAGCTCTTCCGGGGACTTGCCCACACCGGCAGTGCGCACGATGAGGCCCATGCCGTCCGGCACGGTCAGTCCGCTCAGGGCTTCCTTCAGCTCGGTCCGCTCGTCACCCTCGATGCGACGGGAGATGCCGCCGGCACGGGGGTTGTTCGGCATCAGCACCAGGTAGCTGCCAGCCAGACTGATGAAGGTGGTGAGGGCTGCACCCTTGGTACCACGCTCTTCCTTGTCGATCTGGACAATCACTTCCTGGCCTTCGCGGACCACTTCTTTGATATTGGGACGACCCTGATAGGAGTAACCGGAGGGGAAGTAATTGCGGGCGATTTCCTTTAACGGCAGGAAACCGTGGCGTTCGGCGCCATAGTCAACAAAAGCAGCTTCGAGACTGGGTTCTACTCGGGTGATCTTGCCCTTGTAAATGTTCGCTTTTTTCTGCTCGTGTCCCGGACTTTCAATATCCAAATCGTAGAGCTGTTGTCCGTCAACCAGCGCTACGCGCAACTCTTCTTCCTGAGTCGCGTTGATTAGCATTCTTTTCATTGAGTTCTCATTATTTTGTCATTTTGATTCCTCCACTGGGTCCTGCCGGCGCCGGCCTCGGGTCTTCAGCATGCTGGGGCAACCTCCCGGTTGGGGTATGCATGAGGCGCAAACTAAGGGCACTCTGGTTCAGCCTTCTCGAGAGGGCGTGAATTAAGGATACCGATGTGGAGACAATTTACGTCGGCTCTGTTTGTGTTCTCCATGCGTTGTACCTCGCACCCGGGAACCGTCATGTTCTTGTATACACGGTGTTTCGGGATTGGGTGGCATACATTTTGGCCACTTAGTACAAGGCTTGAACACAATGACAAAACCTTGTTTATTATCCCATTTAAACCACTTTTATAGCAAGACGCCATTTTTTAACAAAGCATGCAGCCAAGGGCTGTCGGCGGTGTTAAAATCCGCGCCATGACACAGATACATCAACAAGTGCAGCTGCTCACCATCGAAGCTGAGCATGACGGGCAGCGCATCGACAATTTTCTCAAGACTCAGTTAAAGGGCGTCCCCAAGAGCCTGATTTATCGCATCCTTCGAAAAGGGGAGGTGCGGGTCAACAAGAAGCGCATCAAACCGGAATACAAGCTTTGTGCCGGTGACGAGGTGCGGGTGCCCCCCGTGCGTGTGGCCGAGAAGAATGAGTTGCCTTCTGCCAACCTCGGCAGCATCCAGCGTCTGGAGAGCCAGATCCTGTTTGAAGACGACGCCATGATAGTGCTCAACAAGCCGTCCGGCATGGCAGTGCACGGCGGCAGCGGCCTCAGTTTTGGCGTCATCGAAGGGCTGCGTGCCCTGCGCCCCGAAGCCCGTTTCCTCGAACTGGTGCACCGGCTGGATCGCGACACCTCCGGCGTACTGCTGGTTGCCAAGAAGCGCAGTGCTCTGCGCAGCCTGCACGAGCAGCTGCGGGTCAAGACCATGCGCAAGCAGTATCTGGCGCTGGTGCGCGGCCAGTGGCAACCCCACGTCAAGGTGGTCAATGCGCCACTTCGCAAAAATGATCTGCAATCCGGCGAGCGGGTGGTACGGGTCAGCAGCGATGGCAAGCCCTCCGAGACCCGGTTCCGGATTGCACGTCAGTTTGCCGAGGCGACCCTGGTCGAGTGCAGCCCCATCACTGGCCGTACTCACCAGATCCGTGTCCACACCCAGCACGCCGGCCATCCCATCGCCTGCGATGACAAATATGGTGAGGCCGGTTTTGATGAAAAGATGCGAGGGCAGGGGCTAAAGCGTCTGTTCCTGCACGCCTGGAAGCTCACCTTTACTCATCCGGTGGATGATCGGGAGATCCAGGTGGAAGCACCATTGTCACCGGAACTTGAGGCGTTTCTCGCCAAGCTGCCACGCTGACAGCCATGAAAAATGGGAGCCTTGGCTCCCGTTTTTCATGGCAGAGTTCTTGTTATGGCAGAGCCAGGCCGTGGCGACCCAGGAGATCAACCAAGCCTATCAGGGGAAGACCGACAAGGGTATTGGGATCGCGCCCCTCCAGCGCCTTGAACAAGACGATGCCCATTCCCTCGCATTTGAAGCTGCCGGCACAATCCAGAGGACGTTCGACCTCCACATAGCGACGGATAGCGGCTTCGTCGAGCGAGCGAAAATGCACGGTGAAAGGCTCGACGAGCTGCTCGGCATGGCCATTCGCAGCATTGATCACGCACAGCCCGGTGTAAAAGATGACGCGCTTGCCTTGGGCCTGCAGCAACTGCTCGACCGCCTTTTCCGCCGTGCCGGGCTTGCCGAGGATCTGCCCGTCACAGACGCACACCTGATCTGAACCGATGATCAATCCTTGATCACGATCAGCAGCAACCGCACTCGCCTTGGCAAACGCCAATCTGCTGACCAGGGCTTCCGCGGTCTCTCCGTGTCGCGCTGTCTCATCGACTTGAGGCGCAGCACAGTGAAATGGCTGACCGAGTTTTTCCAGCAAGGTCTTGCGGTAGGACGAGGTGGACGCGAGGATCAAGGAAGGCTGCATGTTTTGATGATATCCATTTATAAATCAATTGGTTGATTCTATCTGTGCAGATGGGGCCACGCAAACAGGAGATGTCTAGAGCGGGACTCGCCTAATTAGCGGGAAGCATGCATGCTGATGGAACCACAGCACAAACACAAGAGATCGGAATTGAGCGTGATGACACGATATGCGGCCTTGGTCATGGCACTGATCTCCTTCGCCAGCTGGGCAGGAACATGGCAACTTCGTCAGGGGGATGAGGGGGTGATGCTTTGGACCCAGCCACATCCTCCGACCTCTTTTCAGGCCTTACGTCTGGAGATGCGCGTGAATGCCGATCCTGGCACGCTGATAACGGTGCTGCGCAACACGGCGCGCCATGAAGAGTGGTTGCCCCAGAGCCGTGAAGTCAGGGTGCTGGCCAGATCTGGTCCCGACGATGATCTGGTCTATACCCGCCTGGCGTCTCCCTGGCCGGTGCAAGACAGGGAGCTCATCACCCGCTCCCATTTGAGTCGACGCATCGATTGCGGCCTGACTCTCGAGGTGTGGGCAGAGCCGAATGCCCTGCCATTGCATGCAGGGCTGTTCCGGATCCAGGAAAGCGCCGGACGGTGGGAGGCGCTACCCCAACGGGATGGCAGCACACTCGTTCGGCTCGAAACCTATACCAACCCGGGCAACAACTTGCCGGGCTGGCTGGTCAATCCCATTGCCATCAAGGCTGCCGTGGGCAGTTTCAAAGCCATACGCCGACTGATGGAAGCCGAGCCCAGAGTGGCTGCGACATCAGGCCTGCTGGGGAGCGACCCGCGCTGTTCTGCCACCTGATGAGACACCAAGGAGCACATCCGGTGGACAGACAGGGGAGGGGAACAGGATCCTGTGCTAGATCCTGCACGATATGGCATAATCGGCCACCGATGAGCACAAGTTCCTCTTGCAGGGGCCTGTGAAGGTAAAATCATCGGCGGTAAGGACTTTTTCCTTTGACTATCCCTTGTTGGACCTATAATATTCGCGCCCTATGCAAAAGGTGAAGTTGCCCGTTAAGGTTGATCCAGTCCGTAATGCCTTGAAGCTACTCGATTATGTCGGGATAGTGGAAAAGTCGCAGATGCCCAGGCTGGAGGAATCAACCGAAGGCTTGCGAAGTGATGTGGATGTCACACTGCACTTTGGCAAAGATGTCCAGAAGTTGACCGTTATGAAAGGCACTGCCCATGCCAAGGTCGACCTGGTTTGCCAGCGTTGTGGTGAGACGTTTGAACACCTTTGTGAAGCTAGTTTTATTTACACTCCGCTGTTCGAAAGAACAAACGAGGAAGAACTGCCGGAAGCTTATGAGCCCATTGAGTTGGACGAAAACGGCGAGATAGATCTTCATCAAATCCTGGAGGATGAACTCATCCTCTCGTTGCCTCAAGTAGCCATGCATCCGGTGGATGTGTGTCCCAGAGGAAACATGGAGATGACCTGGGGTGAAATCGAACCTGCTGATGAGCGGCCGAATCCCTTTGCAGTTCTTGAAGCGCTCAAACGTAAGTGAATTTTAGGAGTTAGCCTACCATGGCCGTACAACAGAACCGTAAAACCCGCGCCAAGCGTGGCATGCGTCGTTCCCACGATGCGCTGACCACCGCTGCCCTGACTGTTGATCAGACCAGTGGCGAAATTCATCGTCGTCACCACGTGACTGCCGATGGTTTCTACCGCGGTAAAAAGGTAATCGCTTAAGGATTGCCTTTGTCTACGCAAACTGTCGCGCTAGACATAATGGGGGGAGATATCGGCCCCTCGGAAACAGTGCCTGCCGCCGTGCAGGCACTGTCTCTTCTACCCCAGCTAAAACTTGTTCTGGTCGGTGATCAACACCAGACTGCCCCTCTTCTGCAGCAACATGGCCTGCTTAATCACCCTCGCGTTCGTCTCGTGCATGCCTCCCAGGTCGTGGGCATGGGCGAAAAGCCTATCGTGGCGCTACGTACCCTGAAAGACTCCTCCATGCGCGTGACCCTGGATCTGGTCAAGAGCGGCGCTGCCGATGCCTGTGTCAGTGCAGGCAACACCGGTGCCTTGATGGCCATGGCCAAGTGCGTGCTCAAATCCTTGCCCGGTGTTGACCGGCCAGCCCTCATCAAGGCGCTGCCCACATTGAGTGGAAAGCGGACCGTGATGCTGGATCTGGGTGCGAACGTGAGCTGCGATGCCGACACCCTGCTGCAATTTGCCGTGATGGGCGCCGTAGTCGCAGAGAAGGTGGAGGGGATACCTTCACCCAGAGTGGCACTGCTCAACGTAGGGGAGGAGGAGATCAAGGGCAACGACCTGGTGCGCCACAGCGCCGAGTTGCTGCGCCAATGCTCCGCCCTGAATTTTGTCGGTTTCATTGAGGGGGACAGGATCTTCAGCGGCGAGTGCGACGTGATCGTCTGCGACGGTTTCGTGGGCAACGTGGCGCTCAAGACCGCGGAGGGGGTGGTGCGGATGATGGCCGAACTGGCCGGATATCCGCGCAAAAAACGCAGTTTTCTTGGTCGACTCGCCGGATTTATGTTCAAACGGCGTTTCTCTTACCTGAACCCCGACCAGTATAATGGCGCGAGTCTGTTAGGATTGCGCGGCATTGTGGTAAAAAGCCATGGGCGGGCCGAGCGCCGCGCTCTGTGTCATGCGATTCTGCTGGCCGCACAAGAAGCCAGACATCAACTTCCATTGCAAATTGCAGATCGCCTTGAATCTGTCTTTTCCGACAGGGATTTATAAAACTCTATGCATAGCAAAATTCTGGGTACTGGCAGTTATCTGCCGAGTTCGGTTCGTACCAACGCCGATCTTGAACAGATGGTTGAAACCAGTGACGAATGGATCGTGGAACGCACCGGGATCCGTGAACGCCGTATCGCCGGAGCCGACGAAACCGTCGCGACTCTTTCTCATCAGGCGGCCTTGCGTGCGCTTGATGCGGCAGGTCTGACTGCCGCCGATCTGGACATGATAGTGCTGGCCACTACCAGCGCAGAGAATGCCTTCCCAGCTGCTGCCTGTGAACTGCAGGGGCTGCTTGACGTACCGGGGATCCCGGCGTTTGACGTAGCCGCCGCCTGTGCCGGCTTTACATATGCTCTCGCCATCGCCGATCAGTTCGTCAAATCCGGCGCTGCTCGCCACGTGCTGGTTGTCGGTGCGGACGTGCTGTCACGCATGTGCGATCCCGAAGATCGCGGCACCATCATCCTGTTTGGTGACGGGGCAGGGGCCGTGGTCATCGGTGCCAGCGACACTCCTGGGATCCTCTCCACCCATCTGCATGCCGATGGCCGTTATGGCGAGCTGCTCAAACTGCCGCAGCCCCGTCGCGGCATGCCGGGTGCTGAGCTCGAAGCCTACATGTACATGAAGGGCAACGATGTCTTCAAGGTGGCGGTGACACGCCTTAGCGAGATCGTGACCGAAACCCTGGCTGCGGCCAACGTCGAGCCGAGCGAGCTGGACTGGCTGGTGCCCCATCAAGCCAACTTCCGCATCATCAATGCCACCGCCAAGAAACTCGGCATGGGGCTCGACAAGGTGATCCTGACCCTGGATCGTCATGGCAATACCTCCGCGGCCTCCGTGCCCATCGCCTTCGATGAAGGGGTGCGCGATGGTCGCATCAAACCCGGCCAGCTGGTCCTGCTGGAAGCCTTCGGCGGCGGTTTTGCCTGGGGCTCTGCGCTGGTTCGCCTCTGATACCGAGCGGTGCCCGGTCCTCGGGCGCCCGCTTACCGAATTCGTCTTACCTTAAAGGAATCAATGATGACCCGATTTGCCATTGCCTTCCCGGGACAAGGCTCCCAGAGCGTCGGCATGCTGGCCGAGCTGGCCGAGCAACACGCCGTGATTAAAGAGACCTTCGCCGAGGCGAGCCAGGTGCTGGGTTATGACCTGTTTGCCCTGGTGATGGCAGGCCCGGCCGAGGATCTCAACAAAACCTGGCGTACCCAGCCAGCGCTGTTGACCGCCTCCGTCGCGCTGTGGCGCCTGTGGCAACAACAAGGCGGGGTAACCCCTGCCGTGATGGCCGGCCACAGCCTGGGGGAATACTCCGCCCTGGTGTGCAGCGGCGCGCTGGCGTTTGCCGATGCCGTCAAACTGGTCGAGCTGCGTGGTTTGGCCATGCAGGAAGCCGTACCGGAAGGCACTGGCGCCATGGCTGCCATCATCGGTCTGGACAACGAAAGCATCGCTGCCAACTGTGAGAAAGCGGCCCAGGGGCAGGTGGTCTCTCCGGTCAACTTCAACTCTCCGGGCCAGGTGGTCATCGCCGGCCACAAAGAGGCGGTCGAGCGTGCCAACGTGCTGATGAAAGAGTCAGGCGCCAAGCGTGCCCTGCCGCTGCCGGTCTCCGTGCCCTCCCACTGTGCCCTGATGAAACCGGCCGCAGAAAAGCTGGCCGCCGCCCTGGATGGGATCGAGATCAAGGTTCCTGCCATCGCCGTCATCAATAATGTCGACGTTTCCTGTGAGCAGGATCCGGCCGCCATCAAGCAAGCCCTGGTGCGTCAGCTGTTCAGCCCGGTTCGCTGGACTGAAACGGTAGAGCGCATGGCCAACGACGGTGTTACCCTCGAAATCGAGATGGGCCCGGGCAAGGTATTGACCGGCCTGGCCAAGCGCATCGATGCGCGAGTGGAAGGTATTCACGCCAACGACGCCGCCTCGTTCGAGCTGGCGCTGGCCCAGATCAAGTAAACAGGAGCAAGTCATGAGTTTTACCGATAAGGTTGTGTTGGTCACTGGCGCCAGCCGTGGCATTGGTCGTGCGATTGCGGAGATGTTTGCTGCTCGTGGCGCCAAAGTCGTGGGGACCGCGACCAGCGAGAGCGGTGCCGAGGCGATCAGTGCTTACCTGGGTGAGCAAGGCTGCGGCATGGCACTGAACGTGACCAGTCAGGAATCTATCGAAACCGTCTTCGCCGCCATCAAGGCGCGTTTTGGCGACATCGACATCCTGATCAACAACGCCGGCATCACCCGCGACAACCTGCTGATGCGGATGAAGGATGACGAGTGGAACGAGATCATCGACACCAATCTCACCTCCCTGTACCGTCTGAGCAAGCCGGTATTGCGTGCCATGATGAAAAAACGTAACGGTCGCATCATCAGCATCGGTTCCGTAGTCGGCACCATGGGCAACGCCGGTCAGGTCAACTATGCTGCTGCCAAGGCGGGTCTGGTTGGCTTTACCAAGTCGCTGGCCCGTGAAGTGGCATCTCGTGGCATCACGGTGAATGCGGTTGCTCCCGGTTTCATCGAGACCGACATGACCAAGGCGCTCAATGAAGAGCAGCGCGCCGGCATCATGAATCAGGTGCCTGCTGCACGTTTGGGCGATCCGAAAGAAATTGCTGCCGCTGTGGTATTCTTGGCATCGGATGATGCCGCCTATATTACCGGCGAAACCCTGCATGTTAATGGCGGGATGTACATGGTGTAATCAATTTGTCGTGAGTTCTGTTCAAATTTGCGATAATACGCCGAAGTTTGGCGAATTTCGTGGTTTGACCAGCGGCAAGTCACTTGCAAACTCACGTCAATTGAATACACTACCCCAACCAGACGCAATAGCGTATTTTTAAAGGAAAATTCAGGTCATGAGCAACATCGAAGAACGCGTAAAGAAAATCATCATCGAACAACTGGGTGTTAAAGAAGAAGACGTGAAGAACGCTGCCTCCTTCGTCGACGACCTGGGCGCTGACTCTTTGGATACCGTTGAACTGGTAATGGCGCTGGAAGAAGAATTCGATACCGAAATTCCTGATGAAGAAGCCGAGAAGATCACCACTGTTCAAGCGGCTATCGACTACATCACCGCTAATCAGGAATAAGTTCCTGTTCTGAAAGAAGCGGCCCAAGGGCCGCTTCTTTTATGTTTACCCCTTTCAAAACACCTCTCGGAGACTACCTCAGTGTCAAAACGCAGAGTCGTGGTGACCGGCTTGGGGATGCTTTCCCCGGTAGGCAACACTGCCGAATCCAGCTGGCAAGCCCTGCTCAACGGGCAGAGCGGCATTTCCCTCATCGACCACTTTGATGCAAGCGAGTTCGCAACCCGTTTCGCAGGCCTGGTCAAGGATTTCGACCCCGAAGAGTTCGGCATCAACCGCAAAGAAGCCCGCAAGATGGATCTCTTCATCCAGTATGGCGTGGCGGCGGGTGTTCAGGCCCTGGAAGATTCCGGCCTGGTCATCAGCGAAGAGAACGCGGAGCGGGTAGGCGTTGCCATCGGCTCCGGTATCGGCGGTCTGGGTCTGATTGAGCAGAACCACAGCAGCCTCATCAATGGCGGCCCCCGCAAGCTGAGCCCCTTCTTCGTTCCGTCCACCATCATCAATATGGTGTCCGGTCATCTTTCCATCATGAAAGGCATGCAGGGCCCGAACATCGCCGTGACTACCGCCTGTACCACGGGTACCCATGCCATCGGCATGGCTGGCCGGATGATCGCCTATGGCGATGCGGACGTGATGGTCGCCGGTGGTGCCGAGAAAGCCTCCACCCCCATGGGCATGGGCGGCTTTGCCGCTGCCAAGGCGCTCTCCACCCGTAATGACGAACCGCAGAAGGCGAGCCGCCCCTGGGACAAGGATCGCGACGGTTTCGTACTGGGCGATGGTGCCGGCGTGTTGGTGCTGGAAGAGTATGAACATGCCAAGGCCCGCGGCGCCAAGATCTATGCCGAGCTGGTCGGCTTTGGCATGAGTGGGGATGCCTATCACATGACGGCCCCTCCCTCGGACGGCGATGGTGGCGCACGCGCCATGAAAAACGCCATCAAGGATGCTGGCATTGCACCCGAGCAGATCGGTTACATCAATGCCCACGGTACCTCCACCCCCCTTGGGGATGTGGCAGAGCTGCGCGGCATGAAGAAGGTGTTTGGTGAACATGCCAGCGCCCTGATGGTCAGCTCCACCAAGTCCATGACAGGCCACCTGTTGGGTGCGGCTGGCGCCATCGAGGCGATCATCACCGTGCTCTCTCTGCGTGATCAGATGGTGCCTCCCACCATCAACCTGGACAACCCGGATGATGAGTGCGACCTGGATCTGGTGCCGCATGTTGCCAAGGCCGGCAGCTTCGATTATGCCCTCTCCAATTCCTTCGGTTTTGGCGGCACCAATGGCTCCCTGATCTTCAAACGCGTATAATTCGCTCTGGGCGAATGATAAGGCCCGATACGGCAGTATCGGGCCTTTTTTATCGGAGGGATCCCCTTGCTGATTAATGGAATACCCACAGAAACACTGTCAGCCAGGGATCGTGGGCTGGCATACGGTGATGGTCATTTCACCACCATGCTGGTGAGGGAAGGGAAGGTGCTCTGGTGGCAGGACCATCTGGCCCGGCTGCAACATGCCAACGCCCGGCTTGGCTTTGGCGATCACTCCTGGGACCTGCTTGCCGACGAGGCGGCGCAGCTGGCTTCTGGGCAGACACAGGCTGTCGTCAAGATAATGCTGACCCGGGGCGCCGGTGGGCGGGGATATGACGGCGCAGGCTGTGACACGCCCACTCGCATCGTCTCTTTGGCACCTTATCCTGAGCATTATCATGATTGGCAGCAAACCGGCATCAATGCCCTGGTATGCCAGCAGCAGCTTGGGGACAGTCCCATGCTCGCCGGTCTCAAGACGCTGGGGCGCCTCGAACAAGTGATGCTGAAGCGCGAACTTGCTGCGCGTGGCGGGGTCGAAGGTATAGTCTTGAACAGCCGGGGATTTCTGGTAGAAGGGGTCAGCGCCAATCTGTTTTGGCGTCGCGGCAGGACGGTGTTCACACCGGATCTCACCCGCGCCGGGATCGATGGCATCATGCGCAAGCGCGTGATGACGATGCTTAAACAGATGGGCATTGAACTGCGTGTCGTAGAGGCTCCATTGGAGTCACTCTGGCAGGCGGAAGAGGTCTGGCTGACCAATACCCTGATGGGTATAGTCCCGGTCACCCGCATCGGGGATATGCACTATCCCAGCCCGGTATTGATCCGCTGTTTACAGGAGCGCTTGGTCATTGAAGTTTAATCGGCTTTACACCCTGCTCGCGGGGGCGGCACTCTCTGTCGCCGTTGCCGGAGGGTACGTGTATCACAAGTGGCAACAGGTGGAGACGCTCACCAACAAGGGGCCAACCCGCCTCTTTACCGTCGAAAAAGGCGCCCATGCGGCGCGCCTGATTGCCGAACTGGGAGAGGGGGAAACCAGCCCCTGGGCGGTGCGCCTCTGGTTGCGCGGTCATCCCGAACTGGTGGCCATCAAGTCCGGCACCTATGAAATCAAGGAAGGGGCGCCGCTCAAGGAGACTCTCTCTCTCTTTGCTTCCGGCAAGGAGTTTCACTTCAGCCTGACCTTTGTCGAAGGGTCCCGTTTTGAGGATTGGCTGAAGCAACTTTCCAGCGCCCCCTATCTGGAGCGCCTGACTCTGGAGCAGAGCGAAACCGAGCTGGCTCAGGAACTCGGCATCGAAAATGGCAAGCTGGAGGGGTGGTTCCTGCCGGAAACCTACGCCTATACCACTCATGCCAGCGATCTTTCCATCCTGCGCCGTGCCTATCAGGACATGAAAACGTTCCTGGAGGCTTCCTGGGAGAAGCGTCAGGCCAATCTGCCCTACAAGACACCCTATGAGGCGCTCATCATGGCCTCCATCATCGAAAAAGAGACGGGCCAACCGGATGAACGAGCCCAGATTGCCTCTGTGTTCGTCAACCGTCTACGCCTTGGCATGAAATTGCAGACCGACCCTACCGTCATCTACGGGGTGAAGGAGAGGTACGATGGCAACATTCGCCGCAGCGATTTGACCGACGTGAACCCCTACAACACCTATGTGATCGACGGTCTGCCTCCGACGCCCATCGCCATGCCGGGCAAGGCCTCCATCGAAGCGGCGCTCAACCCCAAATCGACCGACTATCTCTACTTCGTTGCCAAGGGGGGCGGTGCCCACTACTTCTCCAAGACCCTCGATGAACACAATCGGGCGGTGCGTGAATACATATTGAAGAAACCCTAATGTCTAAATTTATCGTGATTGAAGGATTGGAAGGGGCAGGGAAGAGCTCTGCGGTGCGCTATGTGACCGACTATCTGCAAGCCCACGGAGTGGCGCGGATCGAGTGCACCCGGGAACCGGGCGGCACGCCGCTGGCGGAACGAATGCGGGCCATTGTCAAGGAAGTGCACGACGAGCGCCTGACTGTCGAGGCCGAGCTGCTGTTGATGTACGCCTCCCGGGTGCAACTGGTGGAGACCCGGATCAAGCCGGCCCTGGCAGACGGCATCTGGGTAGTGGGCGATCGCCATGATCTCTCCTCCCAGGCCTATCAGGGGGGGGGCCGCGGCATCGATGCGAACCTCATCGGCGCCATCAAACGGGCGGTCCTCGGGGATTTCAAGCCGGATCTGACCCTTTATCTCGACATTGATCCTGCCATCGGCCTGCAGCGGGCCCGCCATCGCGGCGAGCTGGACAGGATTGAGCTGGAGCAGATCGGCTTCTTTGAACGTACCCGCCAGCGTTACCTCGAGTTGGCGGCCGCCGATGATTCCATCCAGGTCATCGATGCCGGATTGCCCCCGGCGCAAGTCAAAGCCGCCATCGAGGCAGCCCTTGAGCATTATCTGGCAAGCGAGGGGCTATGTATCCCTGGCTGATCCCGGATTGGCATGCCCTGAGCGAGACGGCCCGGGCCGGACGGCTCGGCCACGCCTGGTTGCTGCTCGGGGATCCCGGGCTTGGCAAGGAGCAGCTTGCAGAGCGACTGGCGCGACTGCACCTGTGTCAGCATCCACAACGAGGTGAGCCCTGCGGTCAGTGCCACTCCTGCCAGCTTTTTGAGAAGAGGCATCACCCGGATCTTGGCACCCTGGGGCCCGAGGGCAAGACCATAGGTGTCGAAGCCATCCGGGAAATTTGCAGCCGCCTCCAGAGCACGTCCCAGCTCGGTCGCGGCAAGGTGGTGATCATTCAAGAGGCGGAGCGCATGACGGAGTCTGCCGCCAATGCTTTGCTGAAGACGCTGGAAGAGCCGGCTGGCGACAGTCTGTTGCTGCTCATCGCATCCCGGGTATCTCGCCTGCTCCCCACCATCTTGAGCCGTTGTCACAAACATGTCTGCCAGCTCCCCTCTGAGGGGGAGACCCTTGCCTGGCTCGCCGAGCAGGGCCATCAGGCCACCCAGGCCCAGGTGCGGATCTGCCAGGGGGCGCCGCTGCGGGTGCTGAGCTACATCGAAGCACAGCAAGATGATGCCAGACGGGCATTGCTCGACGGATTTGTCTCGCTGGCATCGGCCCCCACCCGTGCGGCGAATGTCTGCGCCCAGTTGGCCGAGGATACTCAGGTCCGGCTGCACTGGTTGCAGCTCTTCTTGTGCGATGCCCTCAAGCTTCAGGCTGGCTGCGGCCATCATCAACTGGCAATGCCGGATCTTGCATCACTCAGCCAGCAACTGGCAGAAAGACACTCCAGCGAACGGCTCCTGGAAGCTGAACAGCAGCTGGTTGTGCTGAAGGAGGCTTGTCAGCCAGGGCAGCTTTCCAATCCCACCATCCATTTGATGAACTGGCTCAATCGCTGGTTATAAACAAGGTTGTCTATGTTACTCGTTGATTCCCATTGTCATCTCGATCGCTTGAGTTATGGCTCCAAGCAGACCGACATGGCCGATGTACTGGCCAAGGCGGCGCAGCAGAGCGTGGGATATTTTCTCTGCGTGAGTGTGACCCAGGCCCAGTTCCCGACCATGATGGAGGCCATCGCCCCCCATCCCCAGGTGTTTGCCTCCTGCGGTGTTCACCCGCTCAATCAGGATCCCGGGGTGGATGCTGCCTTGCTGCTGACTCAGGCGGCCGATGAGAAAGTGGTGGCCATCGGCGAAACCGGGCTCGACTACTTCTATTCACCGGAAAACAAGGATGTACAGCAAGCCTCTTTCCGCGAACATATCCGGGTAGCCCGGGCACTGAACAAACCGCTCATCATCCACACCCGGGATGCCCAGGAAGACACGCTGCGGATCATGCGAGAGGAGAGGGCCGAACAGGTGGGCGGAGTGCTGCACTGCTTCACCGAGTCCCTCGAAATGGCCGAGGCCGCGATGGCAATGGGGTTCTATATTTCCATCTCGGGGATAGCCACCTTCAAGAACGCCTCAGCCCTGCAGGCAGTGGTCAAGGCGTTGCCCCTGGAGCGACTGCTGGTTGAAACCGACTCTCCCTATCTGGCACCGGTTCCGCACCGGGGGAGGGAGAACGAGCCGGCCTTTGTTCGCGACGTTGCCCAATTTATCGCGGATCTTCGCCAGATTCCGCTCGCTGAATTGGCGGAGGCCACCAGCCACAATTTCTTCGAATTGTTCAAGTTGGCAAAGCGATAACAGACAACGCCCCGCATAGCGGGGCGTTTTACTATGACAATCTGCACTATCACGATCCATCCAAAAACAATCATGCCAAGTTGTTATCTCTCACTTTATGTGGTGGGTGCTGACGAGATCAAATCGCCAGCACCTGATAAAACGGAGCAGGGGTGACAGAGTGCTTGAGGAATAAATGAGGGAGCTGATATGGGTTAAAAGCACTCTTCATAAGTATCGATAATATTCATTATCGATACTTGATAGATCTGGAAGATCCTGTAAGATCCACCGAAACTCCGCTTTAAATCATAGAGTTAAGTGAACTACCCACGCCTTCAAAACCCAGTTCAGCAATCCTTGCAGAGCGTCTTCGATCCTCAGCTGAACAGCCGGGCAAGACGCTTTCTGCGCAGCGCCAAAGCCGACTCCACCCTCAATGCCTATCAGGCAGATACCCGCATCTTTGTCTCCTGGTGCCAACTCCACGGGCTGGATCCCTTGCAGACAACACACCACGACATCATGAATTTTCTGGCGGATCAGGCCGATGGCATCCTGGCCAACTGGGTCTGGCTGGACAAGGAAGAAGGAAAGGGGGAACTTCGCAACGGGGAACCTCGCAAACCGGCCACCCTGGTAAGACGGCTTGCCGGCATTCGTTATGCCTTCAAGCAGAAGGGGATCCACCCCATGCCGACCGAGCATGCGGAGATCAAGGAGATGATGCGGGGCATAGTACGGCTCGGTGATAACCGCAAACGCAAAACGGGGGCGCTGACCCTGAAACCATTGGCCTGCGTGCTGGACGAGATAGACACCAGCAACCTGGCTGGGCTTCGGGATTACACCCTGTTGCTCCTGATGTTCAGTGGCGCCTTGCGTCGATCGGAAGCGGCCAGGATCGAGGTGAATGACGTGCAGTTTGTGGGGCAGGGGATACGCCTTTGTCTCAAACCAAGCAAACATCAGCTCCATGAATCGGAGATAGCACTCATTCCAGGAACCCGGTATTGCCCGGTCTCTGCACTGCAACAATGGCTGAAAAAAAGCCGGATTGCTGAGGGCCCCCTGTTTCGTCGAATGAATCGCTGGGGACAGCTGATGACAGACCCCCTGGGGCCACAAGGTATCAACTTGATGATCAAGCGGCGAACCGGCCAGGCCATCGACGATCTCCATGTCAGTGGCCACAGTTTGCGGCGGGGGTTCATCACCTCTGCGGTAACGGCGGGCAAACCGATGAACAAGATCATCGAGGTGACCCGACACAAGGACATGCGCACCTTGCAGGAATATTTCGACGATGCACACAAGTTCTCGGATCACGCCCTGGATGGGTTGTTATAGCAAACCGCGCCACTGACTTTTTTATGTTAAATGATATCCTGTTGATCTGGTGGTATATTCATGTCGTCCTCCACAGACATCATGACGGTGGGGGAGTCGTAATCCGATTTACTTTCGTAGAAGATGCCAACGAAAAATGAGAGATAACATTCACGATATAGACATGTCGGAAGGTCACGATAGCCAGGAATTGAAGAAAATCGCCGCGCAAGAGAACGCCGAACGGCAGCGCCAGCACGTGAAGCGCAAGCAGGAAACCCACAGCCGGTTGCAATGCTGGATAAGCAATCGTCATGCAGAGCGGTTGGCCATGCTGGGGCAACAACTGGAAGACAGTCAGGCCTCCATCATCGAGCAGGCAATCGATCTGCTCTATCAGCACGAACTGCAACAAACGACCAACGCGCAGCAGAGCGATGTCCCCGAGTCGGCAGACATGCTCGAATAGACGATGCTATCGTGCCGTGCCGGTGTGATTGAAAAAGAAGACAAAAAAAGCCAGGTACGAATTCCTTGTACCTGGCATAGGGGAATTGGCTCCTTGCAGAGCCGTGCGCTAACTGGTATGCGGATAGCCTTAAGCTTAGACAAGGCTCTAGGCATTTCAAGAACCGGATAAAAGTTCAACCAGAGTGGGGGTTTTTCAGACTCGAACAGGCGCTATTTTTGCTCGAGCGACCCCACTCTCACGCATTGAACAGGTTGTTGTCCCGTACCAGCTCCCGGGGCAGGGCATTCTTGATGCGACTCCCCACCCATTTCCCCATGCCGAGCGGGTGCCCCTGGTAACGAACGATCACTTCCCCAGTCCCGGCATCCTGCTCTGGCCAGACATCTCGTCCCATCATGAATTCACGGGCATTGGCGGCATCCAGCTCGACGCATCCCTTGCTCGCCTCATGGCCGTAAGCCAGAGCCCATTCATGGGTCAATCGATATCCCTTCTTGAAGGTTTCAGCCAGCTTGATGCCGATGCGAT
Organism: Aeromonas sp. LsrichE-8G; assembly: GCF_022869435.1. NCBI lineage: Bacteria > Pseudomonadati > Pseudomonadota > Gammaproteobacteria > Aeromonadales > Aeromonadaceae > Aeromonas > Aeromonas sp. LsrichE-8G. The sequence continues at coordinate 5,600 of NZ_JALIHH010000078.1, read as the reverse complement.
CGAAACGCAGCTTCCCCTGTACCTGCTCGAAGGCGTGAGGGAAGAGCCAGATCTCGTCATTGCGGCCAAACAGTTGGCCATGGGGCACGATGCCAAAATTCCCTTCAATCTCCCGCAACATGGGGCCGGCCTCTTTCTCTGGCAGCGGCGAGAAGGGGAACTTGCCGAGCTTGCCCGGTTTGAACATGGTGTTGGGCACGGAGTGATGCTTGCGCAACCGGGCGACGAAAAAGCCTTCACTGTCGAAGATCTGGGGCCACACATGCAGGTATCCCTCCGGCGTACAGGCTTTCTCCGCTCCCGGAAAGAGATCGGCCAACGAGTCAAAGCTGAAGGCATCGCCGAACTTCTTTTGCAACGACTGACAGACGGCCTGATTCTCTTGCAGGCTCAGGGTGCAGGTGGAGTAGACCAGCACGCCGCCGGGTTTGAGGGCGTGAAAAGCGCTCTCCAGCAGGCCACGCTGCACCGAGGCGATCTCCTCGATGCTCTCCAGGCTCCAGTTGCGCAGTGCGTCTTCATCTTTTCGCACCGTCCCCTCGCCGGAGCAGGGGGCGTCGAGCAGGATGGCGTCGAAGGTTTCCGGCAGCCATTGGCCAAAGACCTTGGCATCGAAATGGGTCATACCGACGTTGGTCACACCGCAGCGCTGGATATTGGCGCTCAGCACTTTCAGCCTGCTGCTGGAAAACTCGTTGGCGATCAGCATGCCGCGGTTCTCCATCAGCGCCGCGATCTGGGTAGTCTTGGAGCCAGGGGCGGCGGCCGCGTCCAGCAACATGCCATCCCCTCGGGTTTGCTCACTGGCAAAGAGCGCCGTCACCGGCAACATGGAGCTCGCTTCCTGGATGTAGAAGAGGCCGCACAGATGCTCGGCCGTGTTGCCAAGGGGAATGCTCTCATCGCTGCGGGTGAGCCAGAAGCCGGCTTTACACCAGGGCACGGGATCCAGCTGCCAGCCAAGCGGCGCCATGCGGGCGACAAACTCGGATACCGGGATCTTGAGGGTGTTGACCCGGATGCTGCGCCGCAGCGGCTGCCGGCAACTCGCCACGAATGCCTCCATGGAGAGATGGGATGGCATGAACTCCGCAATGTGACGCAGGAAGTGATCGGGGAGGTAGGTGTTGTCGTGCACGGCGCAATCTCGCTGACCCAAAATGAGGGGCGACATCTTACCACAGTGCGCGGCCCTTCTTGATGGGGGAGTCCATGAGGCCATAAAAAAACCGGCACAAGGCCGGTTTTTGACGAACAGGGGAATAACTCAGGGCAAGATGCGGGGGCTCCACTCCAGCCACTCTTTCTCTGCCTTGGCATGAAGCGGATAACGATGGCCCGCCTTGACGGTCGCGCCCATTTCCCGCTCCGGCGTATTGAAGGCAATCCCGCCTGCCAGCAGGCTTTGCACCGTTTCGACCTCGATGGTGCCACCGGTCAGCCCGATATCGGCCTTGACCCCGGAGACATTCCAGAAGCGGCTATTGGCGCGTATCAGATGGGCGTACTGTCCATCCACATTCACATCGATCAGTACCTCACTGCCATCCCGGGCCAGGGTCACGCCGGTGACGCTGCCCACCACCATCTTGCGAAACAGCAGGGGGCTGCCCACGCTGATGCCATCGACGGAGGGGCTCTTGAGGGTCAGGGCAAGACCGGCGGGGCCACTCTGGCTCAAGGGGAAGGTCTCCTTGCCAGCCCCCCGGCCCGGTGTCGCCTCCACAAAGGCCCCCTTGATCAGGGTATCGAGGTGGGCAACCCCCCCCAGCCCGACCTTGGCCTGCACCAGGGCATAGCGTGCCCCGGATTGCAGGAAACGCGCGGCATATTGCTCATTCAGTTCGGCCTTGAAGCTTACCTGGCCCAGGGTCGGGTCCAGTTCCACCTGCTCTACTTTGCCGATGTCCACTCCGCGATAGCGGATGGGGCTGCCAACCCCGAGACCCGGGTTGTGATCCGCCGTGAGCGTGAGGGTACGCACCTGGGAGCTTGCCTGCTCCTTGCTGTCAAAGAGCTGATGACTGCTGCGACCTGTCCCCAGCTTGTCGAATTCGATGGCACCACGCAGCAGGGTGGCGAGGTTCCCCATCTTGACCTGCACGCCATCGAGCCGGATCTTGCCGTCGATGGCGGCCTTCTTCCAGAACTGGGGTTGCTGCTTGAGCAAAGGAGCATAGATGGCATCGATCTCCAGGGTGATGGCCACACCGCGATCATCGGCATCCAGCGCCTTGACCTTGCCCGCTTCCAGTCCCAGGTAGAGGACGGGGGAGCCCACACCGATACCATCAGCCTGAGCGGCACGCAGCGTCCAGCTGACCGCTTTGGCATGGCGGCTCCCAAGCAGGGCTAGCTCCTGGCTGGGGTAGAGTCGGCTAATCCTGTCACCCTTCGCAGCCTGTACCAGCTTGATGCCCCCCGCCAACCAGGCACTGGCCGGGCTGGTCTCCACCTTGATACCGCTGAGGTCCGCCTCCACCTGCAAGGGGGCGGCGCGATAGAAGCGAGCCCGTTGCAGCAGATGGCGATAACGCTCGTTCACCAGCAACTCGACACTGGCATTGCCGCCGGCATCCAGGGTCAGTGCCCCGAGCTGACCTATCTGTAACCCCTTGAACCAGAGCGGAGCCCCTTCGCTCAAACCGGCGAGATCCTCTGCCTGCAGGGTCAGCTTGATGCCGCCGCGCTGTGCCTGGCTCTCCAGGGTCATGGTGTTGACCCGTTTACCGGGTTCATAGTCCAGGCGAATGGCGGGCCCGGCCAGCAGGCGATCCGCGTGCTTGATCCCGGCAGGGGAGAGAGAGACCGTCTCCCACACCAGACGACTCTTGCCGGTCACCCGGAACGCCTGTTCGGGGTTGATGAGGGCCGTCACGCTCCGTCCCTGTTCGGTGAGGCGAATAGGGTCGACTCGTCCAATCTCGATGCCCTCATAGAGGATGGGCATCCCTTCCTTGATGGGCAGAGTCCCAGCCTGGATGGTGATGCGCTCACCCCGGGCGGCCTCGGCCAGCCCCTTGTAGAGGATGAAGTTGACCCCCTTTTGCGCCACGGGAGAATCCTTGGGGGAGTCAAACGCAATGCCACCGCTCAGGATGGAGGTGAGGCTGCCCGCCTCCACGCTGACGCCAGCCAGGCTGAAGGAGCCCTTGATGCCGCTGATGTTCCAGAAGCGAGTATCCGCCTTGACGAGGTGCTCGAAGCGCGGCTCGATCACCAGATCCAGGATCACGTTCTGGTTCTCTTCCCCAAGACGGGTGTTGATGACACTGCCCACCTCCAGCCCGCGGAAATAGATCTTGGCGCCGATGCCCACCGACCCCAGAGAATCGGCTGTCAGGTGCAGGGTGCGCCCTTGGGCCTGATAACCGGGGGGAGGGCCATCCAGGGCATCGAACTCATCCTCCAGCGGGTTGTTCTCCCGTCCGGGTTGCAGGTTGATGTAGTTGCCGGACACCAGGGTGTCCAGGCCGGAGATCTCGGTCAGTGACGCCTTGGGACTCACCAGCCAGAAGTCGGAGCCCTTGCGTATGAGGGAGCGGGCACGGCTGTCCACCTTGGCCAGCACCGCAATCTTGCGACCATCCTGTGCCAGTTCCAGCTCCTGGACCACGCCGATGGCGACCCCCTGATAGCGCAACTGGGTCTTGCCCGGCAAGATACCGTTGCCCTGGGCAAAGTTGATGCGAATGAGTTGACCACTGCTCGTCCACTGCTGGTAGAGAAAGCCTCCCGCCAGCAAGAGGGCGATGAAGGGCAGCAACCAGACCGGGGATAACCAGCGGTGCTTCTCAATGACGGGCTCAGCCCCGACCATACCGACTCCTTACATTGGCTGTGATGCACAGCACGTTCGACACAAAAAACATTAACGGGCCGCCTTGTCCCACAACAGGCGGGTATCGAGCATCCTGGCCGACATCATGGTGAGCACCACCACGCCGGCGAATGCCGTCGCCCCGGGGCCGGCACGCACGTTGAGCAGCACGCCGCGATCCACCAGGGCCACCATCAGCGAGATGACGAACAGGTCCAGCATGGACCAGCGTCCGATGAAATCGATGATGCGGTACATGACGAGCTGGCGTTTGCGGCGCACCGGCTTGCTGCGCTGCAACTGCCAGCAGATCCAGCCAAGACCCAGGATCTTGCCGATGGGCACAATGATGCTCGCGGTCAGTACTATGGTGGCGATGCCGGACATCTTGCTGCGATAGAGCGCCATGATACCGCTGAAAATGGTATCGGACTGCAATAATCCCTTGTTGTAGAAGTGGGTGATGGGCAGCAGGTTTGCAGGCAATAACATGAAGGTGGCCAGCGCCAGCAGGCCCCATGACCAGGCGAGGGAATGGGGAATGCGCATCTGCAAGGGAGTGTGACAACGAGGGCAGCTCATGCCGTGTTGATGGCGCACCAGCAACCCGCAGGTATGGCAGCGGCAAAGCCCCAGTTCACGGGCGCTGATCGGGGACATGGTCCGGCTCCCGGGAGGCATGTTGCAGCGGAATCCGCTCCCAGTAAGGGGCAGGGTCAAAGAGGATCAGCAGCGTCATGTTGAGCAGCATCAGACAACCCAGGCTCAGCAGACCGCCTCCCAGGCGCACGTCGGCGATGTCGATAAGCTTGAACAGGGCGACCAGCAGGCTGACGATGTACACCTCCAGCATGGCCCAGTGACGAAATACCTCGACCGCTTTGAGGGTCCACGCCAGCAGATGCCAGCGCTTGGCCAGGCCGGAGGCGAGGGCAAAGATCCCGAGCAGCAGCCCTGTCGGTGCCAGCACGGCGCACCAGAGCACCAGTGTTGCCACCCAGAGCTCGCTCTCGGCATACAGCATCATAATCCCCTTGATCAGGTTGGCGTCCGAGTTCACGCCCGCCAGACGAAGATAGATCAAAGGCTCAAAAAACGCGGAAGGCAGCAACAGGAATCCGGTGATGGTCAGCGCCATCAACTGGGAAGGGCGAAAGGCATAGCGCCCATACAGATGCTGATGACAGCGGGGGCAATGGGCGTGACGGCGCAGCGGCAGCAACTTGCGTTCGATCAGCAAGTCACAGGCCGGACAGACAATCACCGAGTGCGGATCCGACATACGATTCAACCTGTTGAAGGAATTGATGAAATTTACCTTAAAACGCCTGCCCTGTCTTGCCGCGCTGCACACCCCCCTTTGAAAAGGCTATGTCCCAATTACGTGTTGCATGGGGCGCCCCAGCGCCTCATGCAAGCAACGTGGTACATTCACTTCCCGCCCGTAGCGCTCCAACATCCTTCGCCAACCCAGATAATTTCTCAGATAGTGGGTCGCTACCCCATGGAACCGCTCCATCCACTCTTTCAACCGACGGTGATATCCGTTTACATGCTGGATATGGTACGCGCCAACCACACGCTCGCCTTGGCGATTGCGCACGACCTGATGGGTCACTCCCTGCGCTTTGCTGCACCCCGGCGCCGTCGCTACACAACACCGCATCTGACGAGACAAGGGGTGTCAAAACAGCTATCACCGTCTCGGCATTCATTTTCTCCAACTGAAAATCCGCATGGTGACCAGCCCGGTCCTGAACCACCATCACCGGGATGTAAT